>JABGPV010000415.1 GCA_018644785.1 Deltaproteobacteria bacterium
TTTTTCCTTAAATCGAGGGCTGACTGCGACCGGGCCCTTGCCACCTGTTCCAACGTAAAAAAGCCGCCGGAGATCGAGCGGCGCATGAAGGGCCTCGTTAAAGCCTTTGTCAAAGAATATCCACATCTTGAAGGACACCGTCAAATCAAACCCCTTCTGGATTCCCTGGTGGGTTCCCACCACGGCGGGCAACTGCCCTATTGGAAGGTGCTCATTGAACAGATGATGAACAAGGGGTTCCTGGAGGCAATTTTTTCCACATCAACGGTTGCTGCCGGCGTCAATTTTCCGGCGAGATCGGTGGTGTTGTTCCAGAGCGATCGCTATAACGGCCGTGAATTCGCCGATCTCACCCCGACGGCCCTGCACCAGATGGTCGGACGCGCCGGAAGGCGGGGGATGGACAACATCGGTTTTGCACTGGTTGTGCCGGGGTATTATCAGAAACCCAAACTGGTTCATGAATTGCTCTCTTCCCCCCCTGACCCCATATTGAGCCAGATTCACATCAATTTTTCCATGACCCTCAATCTTCTTTTGTCCCACACGCCCCTCGAGGTGAAAGATCTGCTGGAAAGATCGTTTGCCGCCTTTCAGGAGAAAGAGCGCGGTGGGGCGGATGAAAAGCGCCTGAGAGCCCTCTTATTGGATTTGAAAGAAAGTCTCCCCCGGGCGGTCTGCGATGCGTCCGATCCCTATGAAGTGGTTGAGCATATCCAGAAGGTCGCTTGCGCCAAAGCGGTTAGAAGTAAATCCCCCAAGTCGATCGAATACGGCCGGCGAGTGACGGCAAGCCTGCCCTATTTGACACCCGGAAGACTGTTCCTTCACAAAAATGGAAACATTTATGTGGTGTTCAAAGCTTATATGGATCAGGAGAGGCTGATCTGTGCCGCCCACAATATCCGTAAAAAGAAAACTCAAACCCGGCGTCAGTTGACCCTGCGACGGGTGGACCTGGCCCAGATCGAGGCCATCTATGACCGGAGGGTTCAACTCCCTGATGATTATTCGCGGGATGGGCTGGATCGGCTCTTTGAGGGGGTATCCCGAAAAGACCTGAAGATTCTGCAAATAGAAAATCCTGAAACCGAGCCTGATAAAAGGCCGGAAGAACCACAGGATGAACACCAAAAAACGCCATGTGAAACCTGTGCCCATTTTGACCTTTGCCATGGCAAAACAGATCGCCATTTTAACCGTCTCCTTGCCGCATTTCGGAACCAAAGGAAGAACATTGAAGCATCGGAGAGCGGGTTATGGTTGAGTTTCAAGCAACATTTGCGTTTTCTGAAGGAAACCGGATTCGTGGATACTGAGGACCGGTTGACCGCCGATGGCCGATGGGCTTCCAATCTGAGGGTGGATCAACCCCTCCTCATTGCCGAGGCCATTCGACAAGGCGCCTTTGACGGCATTAGACCGGAGGTCTTTGCGGGTGGAATGGCGCCGTTTGTGTGGGACAGGTCTCAGGAGGTGGATTTGAAAGGCACGGGCGGCATGGATTTGACCCCGGTAGAAGGGTTGTTTAATCGTATGCTGGGTCATCTTCGGGAATTCGTGGCCCTGAAAGAGAGTCGAGGATTTAAGACCCCCGCCATTTCGTTCTGGCCGTCTGCCATCCTTTTCATGTGGGCCAGAGGCGCCACCTGGGAAACGCTTCTGGAAACGGTTTCAGTGGGCGAGGGAGATCTGGCTTCCCTGATCATGAGAACCGCTGATCACTTAAGACAGGTGGCGGCGCTGAAAGATACCCATCCGGAGTTGGCTGATACCGCCGCTAAAAGCATCGCACTGATCCTTCGCGAACCGGTTTATCTTTTCTGAGATCCCCGGATTATCCTAAATTTTCTGCATCAGCCAGGTCCTGTGGACGACCTGTAGCCCGTTTGTTTTTTTTTAAGTTCTCAATATCAATAAAGTCGATATGAAGACCTTGAATTTCTACCTTAACCTTCGCCTTGTAACAGTCCTCAAATTCCAAATCTGTTAATGCTGTCAAAATATCAATACGATTGGGAGGATTACCCAATTGAATTATCTGATTGCTTTCAAGAAAGTCATCAGGTTTAAGATCTAATGATCCAAAACCAAAATCTTTTAATGCGGCCAGGATTTTGATGGCATTATCCCGGGACAATTCTATCCATACATCAAGATCTTTTGTATAACGAGGATGCCCGTGGAGTGCCACGGCATACCCCCCCACCACCAAATATCTGACGTCATTTTCGTTTAACAATTCTATAAATTCTTTGAAATCCTTGCTCAGCATTATATCTCCAGGAATTGTATTCCTTTCGGATTTGCTCTAATGTTTCCAATCGATTTTCATATGACTTTGATTGCCAGTATAAAAAGTCATTAGGTTGTTCATTCATTTTATATTTATTAACGACCTTACTTACACCCATGATAACCTCATTTTTGAATATACCTTGATAGAGGCCTTTAGTAGATGCAGGCATCTAAGATCGATAGCACATTTCCCAGCAGCTCATCTGAAGCATGTTCGATGCGCTTCGCTTGACGAGTGCGGAAGTCGACTGACTTGACCTGCTCAACCATGACGAATCCAGTCAGACCACCGTTTTCCGGAACAGGCACATGGAAGGGGAACCTGCGATCTGCGTTCGTTAGAGGACACACTATGGCTAAGCCGGTGCTTCGGTTAAACAAATCCTTGCTTACAACCAGAGCAGGCCGTCGCCCTTTCTGTTCATGGCCGGACTGAGGATTGAAAGTGATGGCGATAATATCGCCTTGTTTGGGGATATAAGCGGCCATCTACCATGCTTCCTTACCGACCGGTTTCCCCCAATCGACTTCGCCGGCGCGATAGTCTTTGGGGATTTTCGCCACGAGGTCCTCAATACGATATCGTCCGCGGATTTTCTTGGTCGGAGCGACAACAATAATGCCGTCTCGTGCTACTACATCCACTTCGTCCCCAACTCCAAGACAAGCATCCTCCAATACGTTCTTGGCAAGACGTAGTCCCTGACTATTACCCCATTTTTGAATTTTTGTATGCATAACAACAACCCCCTTCCTATGTATAGCCATAGTATAGCCATTTGAGAACGAGCGGTCAAGTGGTATTTTTGGCCAACGACAGGCTCACCAGCCGTTCTGCCCTGTGAATTACCGGTTTTTCGGCCTGAGGCTTTCCCCTTTGCGCTTCTTATTGCGCTCATACCACATCTGTAGCATTTCAACGGACAGGGAAAATCCCATGGGAAGATAGATGTAGGCCTTGGGGACATGCTGATGAAGCCCTTCCATGAAAATGGTGATGCCGATGGTGATCAGGAACGACAGGGCGAGGATTTTGAGGGCGGGGTGCTCCATAATGAAATTACCGATGGGACCGGCAAAGGCCAGGATGGCCACAAGGGTCGCTACCGCATCAGCCATCCTGACACCCGCTCGAGATCTTTGTTAATCGTGTTTCTTTACGTCAAACTCCGGAAGGCTTTCCACCTGCGCTTTGTCGATTTTAAGGTATACGTCGCCGTCTTCATAACGGTCAATCTGATTGACAGGTACCGCAATATCCTTTTTGCCCCACAGGTGGCCTTCCACCAGAACAAGGTGCGTAATCCTGCCGCTTTTCCCTTCCACCAGGAACTCGTCAACTTTTCCCACACGTTCGTCTTTGGCAAAGACCTTTGCGCCCCTGTGCACCGCAAACCCGCCGGCCGGAATGGCTTCATGCTCCACAAACATGGCGGCGGGTATCCCCGCATACCAACCCTCCTGCTCGGCCATGTAAAG
>JABGPV010000416.1 GCA_018644785.1 Deltaproteobacteria bacterium
CAAAGTGTCTTTGTATGAAAATCTCAACCCTGGCGTGGTTAGGGCTTTACAATAAAAATAGATGACCGCGCACGCCAGAATAAATATGGGCCGGTACGTTCGGATAAGATAGGGATAATGAAAAATTTCGTTGGTATTGCTCAGAACTTTAACAAGAGCATAGTAGGAGAATAATACAATTAATCCGCTCAACAAATAGTTTGGGGTTTTATAGCTGTGCTTGGACGTTGACAGGGCGAAAACAAGAAGCGTTGCCTGTGTGATCGTTGCAACTATTAGGATAAGAAAGAAGTCCATCGATATTGCCCAACCCCCAACTACAACAACAAATCCTTATCCCAGCCGTAATGTTCGATCTTAATTTCAGCCAGATTACTTGTTCCCAATCCGTAAACTTTATCGGCAGCTTCTACGCAGATGGGGGGTGGAGAAAGTGGCCATGGCTCGCCTCTCATGGTCTTTCTTTTTTCTTCAATGATTTTCAAACCAACAGCTTCTACCGCAACGGGATCAGTCCCTGCGATCAAACCATTATAGGCCCATTTGTATCTTGGGTCGGGCTGGGGTCCCTTGTCACAAAGGGGGTAGAGCGCGTCAACCAGAACAAGCTTTGTCTTGCCTTTGACAAAAGGGAGGTTCCAGATTTCTCCTAATTTGGCGCTGTCGCTTTTGTGATAACTACTGGGACTGCCGGAAAACATGATGTAATCTTTCAGCACCGTACCGATTCCCGTGAGCCAGTGCGCCTTGAGTGCCGGCAGCGCGATCAAAGCGGTACACTCTTTGGGCGCGTCAGCCCCCCCCTGGGCCAGCGTAATCCTGTCTCTTGGAATTCCGGCATCCATTAGCGAACTTTTGACGGCATCAACAACTTCATCATGGGTTGGATTCAAATGACCGGTTGGAACCAGGCCAATCATATCCGTCGGCTTGACAAGGCTCAACCATGCATCTTTGGAATTCTTCCGGCCGGTAACCTTGACCAATGCTTCATCGAGCATTTTCTTTACGATGGCGCTATCCACGTTTTTTGAAGAATCCATGGCGTTTTTGTTGCGCACGACGGTCACCAGACTGGTGCCGCGTTCTTTCGCGATGGCATCAGGCCACTTAAGACCCAAAACTGATACGCCGACCGTCGTACCGATGGTGCCGCGTATGAAATCTCTCCTTGTTAATACATATTTCTCATTTTTCATGATAACCCCCTTGTACGATTTCGGATTTCGGACTCGGCCGTCGTAGCTTCACTACTTTGGCGGAGTCGGCTTGCGGATTGAGACACGAGTATACGTTCACTGGTTCCGGGTCAATCCGTTTTGGTTGTTCTCGATTATTGTCCCGGCAGATTTCCGGTCAGGGCATTCAAATACAATTGCAGCATATCTACCCATCAATTGATACCCCAGCCAGCCGTCCTCTAGTTTGAAAAGACTCGGGCCACTATTGTTGGAATCTGCGGACAGCTCTTCCTTGTATTCCGGCAGATAGGCCTTGCGAAAATGATCGAGGGCTTTTTTTGCATGCGCATGATTTCCATATTTCACGAGCAGAAACTGGCATCGTTTTCGGTCGCCGGCGGTGGAAACCAGTTCGTAGGGCGCAATAACAGCCTCTGTGGCGTGATCTAAATTTAAAATATTTTCATGACTGAGGTAATAGTTTGAATTCAAAACCAGATAGGAGCGAAAAAAACAGACCCTGTCCCTCCGTAATTTCCAGGCTGAACCCATATGGGGGGAGAGGGCTTTCAACAATTCCGGTTCCGGGGGACTTTTCCGGTTTGCAACAATTGCCCTGCCCAAGGTAATCACGGCTTGTTTTGAGGCGGGTGTTTCACGGAGGGCCATGACCCTGGCATAGAGATTGTCCGACCAGATGCGCAAAAGGCCCGCCCCGTAGAGTGCCCTGACTGGTGAGGCAGGCGGTTGTTTTGATCCATTTTCAGAAGCATCGCCAAAAGATACAACTTCACCACCCCAGTCCAAAGAAAGCAACCCGAAAGCATCGTCGGGCGTTTCCATGAAATATAATTCCACCAGGATGTTGTTTTTGTTTTCATCGGTATAATCAAATACCTCAAGGTGCTTGAAACGATAGCCCAAATAGAGTTCACCGGCGCCATTCATATATTTGAAGATATTTGAAGAATCGATTATTCTCGGGGGTTCGAGTCTGCGCCAGTCCCCGACGGTCTTTGGAAGAGCAATCTTATTTGCTTCCACTACATCCCCCTGGAAAAATGCGACCACAAAAGAAAAACATATTAATAAGATTAGCGTTTTTTGAACCATTACCCACCCGGTTTCCCGGCAAAAAACGACTCAGCCGCTTCCCGGACCGGTGCGCTTTCATCTTTCAGCGCCTTTTGGAGTGCCGCTGTCACTTTTGGATTGTCGGTCTTCGTCGACAGGGCTTTGACGGCGATTAAGCGATTTTCAGAACAATCCGCATCGAGCATCTCCATCAACGCCTCAATCCGGTTTGGGTCTCCGGTTTCAGCCACAACCTTTGGAAAATACGGGCGGTCACACCATGCGGTGAATCCCGACAGGGGCAGCAGGACGGCTACCGCCAATGCGCAGACGAGCCCCACCATCCATGGGCGCATGGGCATTCTTTTAAGCTTCGGATCGAGGATGCATAACAGACGGTCCTTCAGCCCGGACCCTTCGGAGATTGCCGCAGTTTGCCATAGCGGCCTTCGGAACGCCCCCAGATCAGCAGCCACCTCCATCAGCTGGGTCGCGTAGTTGCACGGCTTGGCCCCGGCGTTCAGGACGGCATTGTCACAGGCCCGTTCACGTTCCACCCGCATCTGCCGCACGGTCAGCCACACCAAGGGGTTGAACCAGTAAAGCACTAAAGTTATACATGCCAGGATCTCCACCAGGCTGTCCCTGCGCCTGATATGGGCCAGTTCGTGCAGAAGAACCAGTCGCAACCGTTGATCGCTCCATCCCCTGACGGTTGCAGGAAGGATTACCCCGGGATGTAAAATACCCCTGATGATGGCGGTGTTTATCCGGGAGCACTGGAACAGTTGAACGTGACTGCCAACGTTCAACTCCTCGCAGACGCCCTTGAGGGCCGTTTGCCAGCGGTCACCATGGAGCGGCGCCGCCTTTCGAAGTATCCACCTGAGTCCGACTTCCCCTGACAGCACCCAGAGCAGGCAGCCCACAGCGCCGGCCAACCAACCGAGGAAGATCCAGACAGGCCAGCGGGGCCCTGGCGCAGGCACCATGATCAACTGCATTGAGGCCATGGTCGCAGATCGAGGCTCACCGGGCGAAGCATACTGCGGGGTCTCGTACCCGGTAACGGCTTCGCCGAACTCGGTCGCGGGGGCCGCGGCGGGATCGTGCAGCAACGGGACCCTCCATTCCGGTGCGAACGTGGAGAGGGCCGGCAGGAGCACCAGACCGGCAACCACAACGGCGAGGATCAGGCTCAGGACGGATGCTGAATGGCGCCGCAGCAGCTTTACTGTCAACCAAACCCCCACGAGCAGCATCGTGCTCTTGAAGAAGACATCTATGGCGAGCTTCGAAAATGAGAGCGCAAGGTTATAATCGATATCCATGATCAACTTCCCCTTTGTCGAGATGCCTCGATGAGGCGGATAATCGTTTCTTTCTCCTCTTCGGAGATATCAGCTTCAGACCGCTTCAGAAGAGCGATAGCAGCTCTCCCCGCCGAACCTTTGAAGAAGGTGTCCATAATATTGGCCAAAGCCGATTCGCTCGCCTGCTCTGCCGAAATCGTCGG
>JABGPV010000417.1 GCA_018644785.1 Deltaproteobacteria bacterium
CCGGTTGGGGATCCATGCCCTCTTCATATTTCCGAAAGACGTTTTCCCCCACGATAATGGCATCGTCCACCACAATACCCAGCACCATGATAAAACCGAACAGGGAAATCATGTTGATGGATACATCAAACCGCGGCAACAACCAGAGTCCTGTCAGAAAGGAGATAGGGATGCCAAGGGTCACCCAGAAAGCCAATTTCAAATCCAGAAACAGCGCCAGCAAAATACTGACCAGGATCAAACCAAACCCCATATTCCTTATCAACAGATCCATACGGCTATTCAGCATGATGGATCGGTCATTGTAAATATCGATGCCCATGCCCTCGGGAAGGGTGGGTCTGATCCGGTCTGCGAATTTTTTGATGGTTTCCGCCACGGTAAGGGCGTTCTGGTCGGCCACGCGAAACACTTCTATCAATGCGGTGCGCTTTCCCTGAAAGCGGGCCGCCAGGTCCACATCTTGAAAGCCGTCGCTCAAATGGGCGATCTGCCCCAGGGTTACCTTGGTGCCGTCAGGATTGGTGAGGATGGGCACATCCCGATATTCATCGGCATAATACCGCCGCCCCTTGGTGCGGATCAGAATTTCTCCACCGGTTGTTTTAACGCGGCCCGCCGGCAGATCCAGGCTCCCTTTTCGAACGGCATCCGCAACCCTACCCAGGGTCAGCCCATAGCGTCGAAGGGTTTCCTCGGAGATTTCAATATGGATTTCACCGGTCTTGATGCCGGCGAGTTCCGCCTGGGTAATGCCCGGCAGGTTGATAATTTCGTCCTTGATGGTCTCCGCCAGATTCTTAATGGTGGCCTCGGGGGCATCCCCGTAAACCGCCAGGCTGATGACCCGGTTCCGACGGGTCACTTCCCGTACAATGGGCCGTTCCGCCTCATTGGGAAAGGTGGTGATGCTGTCCACCTCGCTTTTCACCTCATCCAGCAGTTTTTTGAGGGACCAGTCTTTCATGACCTCGATGGTGACGGTCCCCAAACCTTCCCGGGAGGTGGAGTCGATGCGCTTGATCCCGGACAAACCCGCCACCCGTTCCTCGATGCGCCGAACGATGGCTTCTTCAACCTCGGATGGAGAGGCACCGGGATACGGCGTGGTCACCCTAATCATATCCAGGGAGAACTCGGGGAAAACCTCCACCTTCATGGTAAGGCCGGTGACCACACCCGCCAGCATGAGAAACAGCATGAGCAGATTGGCGGCGACGTGGTTTTTCGCAAACCAGGCGATCATCCCTTTCATCCCTGCTTTTCCTCCTTTTGCGGCACGGGGCGAATTGCCATACCGTCGGTAACTGTTTTGAGGTGGGATATGACGATCCGATCCCCGCTATTAAGCCCCTCTTGAATCTGTACCTCTTCACCCTCTATTCTGGCCACCCGGACCTTTCGATAATGGAGCCGATCATCTGCGTCCACCACCCATACAATATCCCCCTGACGAAGGGCGCTGCGAGGAATCACCGCCAGGTCCGGTATTTGACGTCCCTTGATTTCGACCCTCACAAAAAGCCCCACCGCCAGGGGCGGCCTGGCGGCATAGGGTTTACCCACCCTGACCACCACACGGACCATTCGGGTCCGCACATCCATCTTTCCCTCGGCACGCACCACGCGGCCTTCCCAGGTACATTCGCGACCTGCAAGACGCGCTCGAATGGTTGCGGGCGCACCGGGGCCATCTCCTGGCGTAAAACCGGGAACATGAAACCAGAAAAGGGTCTCGTCTTCAAGGGGCACCACAATTTCAGCCACGTCGGTGGAAAAAAGGGTGGCCAGTTCTTCACCAATCCTCACATACTGCCCCAATCCCACGTCTTCCACTTCCACACGACCACTAAACGGCGCTTTGATCTCTGTCCGTTCCAGGGAGAGCAGTGCGTTTCTGAGCTCCGCTTTGTCAGCCGCCAGCTTGGCCTTTGCCGCCGCCAGCTGAGGGTGTTTGAGCACAAGGGCCGGTGGTTCTTTTCCACTTTTTTCATCATCCACATAAAGCTGCTGCCATTCTTCCCTTGCCGCGGCGGTCTCTTCTTCCGCCAGGCGAAGCAGGCTCTGTGCATTCTTGACTTTGGATTCCTGCAGGGTCACCGCCAGCCGATAATCCTCCGGCTCGATGCGCAGCAGGGTCTCCCCTTTTTTGAAAGCCCCGCCATTGATCATGGACGGAGAAAGAAAAACCACTTTACCCTCCACCTCGGGCGCCAGATCAATCTCGATAAGGGGCCTGACCGTACCCTCTCCCTTAACAACCATGGCCCTTGCAGCGGTTTGAACCACCATGGTTCGCGCCATGGGCAACGGCGTCACTATTTTCTTCTTTTTCATCTGTGACTTGCTTTCAGTCAGTTTTATCATTCCGAAAGCGCCCAGTGCGATCAGAATAATTGTAAAAAGTACCTGAATGATTCTTTTCTTTGTCTTATTCATGATGTGCTGCCTGTCTCTTTCAAAAAACGTTTACAGTTCCCGGTTGACGGTTACCAGATGGTATAAGAGGCCATCCCTTCCGTTTCTTTCCCTTTGACCGGGGGCAACACTGCCCAGCCGCCCCCCAGAGCCCGATGCAGGGTCACGCGATTTGCCAGGATGGTCAACTCCACCAGCAGCAATTGATCCTCCGATTGAAATCGCGTCTGTTGGGCATTCAATACGGTCAAATAATCCACCAGACCGCGCATATATCGAGATTCCGCCACCCGTTGGGTGGCCCGGGCTTCCACCACAAAGCTCAGGACATCCCCTCGACGCTCAATCTGTTTCCTGCGGGTCAAAAGCGCATTTTCCACCTCCCTGAAAGCATCCAGAACTGATTTCCGATAGCTGGCTACCCCTTGGGTGTATCGTGCTTCAGCGGCCCGCTGATTGGCTTTTAATCGACCGGCATCGAACAGTGGCTGCGCCAGACCTGCGGCCAGGCTCCAGGCGGCCCCGGGAGTGAAAAGATTGAACAGTTCTTCGCTGGAATAACCATAACTGCCCGTCAGGCTAATGCTGGGGAAACGGCTGGCCTTGGCCACGCCAATCTGTGCATTTAAGGATTTCAACTGCGCTTCCGCAGCCCGGATATCCGGTCTGCGCAACAGAAGCTCACTGGGCAGGCCGGGGGGGACAGGCTTGAGCTTCTTATAATAGTCTTCCGGCTGGGGATAAGGCTTTCGGGTTTTGGGATATTCCCCCATCAACACCGCGAGGGCCTGTTGTGCACTACCCAACTCCTGCCTCAGCTGCGGCAGATTGCCCTTTGCCTGGTTCAGAGTCCGTCTGGCCTGCCTGAGGTCCAGGATGCTGGTCAATCCCCGTTTATAGCGACGTTCTACAAATGTGACGCTTTGCTGGTAATTGTTGAGACTCTGAAGGGTGATCTGGATCCGTCTTTCAAGGGATTGCATCTGTAGAAAAAGGCTGATGGCCTCCGCCACCAGGCCCTGGGACAGGGTCAAACGATTTTCTTTCTCCTGCAACAGTAGCGCGCGGGAGGATTCCTCGGCACGGGCATACTTTCCCCACAGGTCTATCTCAAAGGATGCCGGCAAGGAAAGGCCGTATTGGTTCACGGTTCCGCCGATGGGAATTCCCGAACCGAGAATGGATTCCGGCTCATGCTGCCGTTGAGCGCCGCCCTTCAACCCCATGGAAGGAAAGCGATCCGCCCGGGTCTGGATCACCTGGTATTGCAGTTCGAGGATACGTGCCGCAGCCTGCTGAAGATTCGGATTGTTTTGAAGCACCTTTTCCACCAGGCCATTGATTTCCGGGT
>JABGPV010000418.1 GCA_018644785.1 Deltaproteobacteria bacterium
ATGGACATTATTATTCCGCAACTGTTCCCCGATCATGAGTAAGCAGTCCGTCACAATCGAATTCATATCCACGGGTAAAAACGCATCTTGGGATTGCCGGGAAAAGGTTCGAAGGTGATTGATGATGTTCATCATCCTCGTAGTGCTTTTTTCGATGGATTGAATGCGATCGCGGAAATTTTCAGGCGACAAGGCCTCTTTGTCCAGCTCACGCAGGGCAAGCTGAGCAATGGTCCGGGCCACCATCAAGGGTTGGTTTAACTCATGAGCAACGCCCGCCGCCAGTTGCCCGATGGCCGCCAGTTTTCCTGACTGGACCAGTTGGGCCTGGGTTTCTTTCAGGGTTTCATAGGCCACGCGATACCGTTCTTCGGTATCCCTAAGATCTCCTATTGTTCTGTTCAATTCATCGTTCTTGGACGTTAACTTTTTTGCTGATGTTTCCCTGAAATATTCAAATCCGTAGGAGAAGACAAAAACAACAATAAAAGAAGGAATAAATCGTACGATAAAATCCTTCGGGTAATGCGTTAAATAGGGTGAATCAAGGTCAAGTGCAAAGAAAACAAGGGCGAAAATCAAAAGTATGGACGTTGCGATGGCCCCCCTTTTTGAACCCAGAAGAAATGAAGCGCCAAGGGGAAATGTATAGTACCATAGCTGCGCGGTATTATTAACGCCTCCAGTGGCCAAAAGATAAGCGTACAGCACCATGGTTACTGAAATGCCGATCATACAGGCGAATGGACAATTCCCACTCTTTCTTAAATAAAATATATTTGATAGGACGATCAGAGAAGCGACATGGTCCAGGATTCCAAGTGTCGAATTCCCCTGAATGAAGGCCACTATCCCCAGTGGCACCATGAAAACAAGGCAGGTAATGCTGATAAAATTCAGCAGCATCACCTTGTGCATAATTTCAACATCGAATTTTCCCTCCATACCGCTGGTCAAAATGTTTCTAATTATGGAGAACAGTCGATTTCCTACTGATGTCATTTTGAACTCTTTCCTTCCAATGCGATCGCGTAGATCATCAGGGGACAAGGCCCGTTTGTCAAGCCTCAGCATGGCATGTTTCATGACGCTAAATGTGTTATCAGATGCATTATGATCGGTTATTCGGAATCCATTGCCTTTCTCACGGCATCTTCCAGGGATGTCTTCAAAAAAGGTTTGGAAAGCGCCGTACGAAATCCATATTCCTCGCAGTTTGACATGACCGGATCATCCGCATAACCGCTTATTACAATGGCTTTCACATCCGGATTCAGCTTCAACAACCCTTTGATGGCCTCTTTTCCACCCGGCCCACCCTTCACCGTCAGGTCAAGTAATACCAGGTCAAAGGGTTCAGCGGCATCCAGGGCCTTTTTGTAAATCTCTACCGCTTCAGTGCCGTTCCCGGCCGTTTCCACACGATAACCGAGACGCTGGAGCATCTCTTCCGCCAGTTCCCGCAACAATCTTTCGTCATCCATCACCAGCACCTTCAGACCTTTTGAAGGACCTTCCTTCCCAAGGACGGGGGCCTCCGGACCGGACTCCACCGCCTTTCCATCATGGTTAGCAGCCGGCAAATAGATGGCTACCGTGCTTCCCAAGGGCACATTGGACTCCAGAAGCATGAATCCGTTATGTTTCTTAACGATTGAAAGCGCTGTGGTTAACCCCATCCCCATCCCTTTTTGAGCGCCCCGGGCCTTGGTGGAAAAATAGGGGTCAAACACCTTGCTTTTATCTTCTTCCGGAATCCCGTGACCTTCATCCTGAAACTCCAATTTAACGTAACGGCCTTCCGGAATCCCCGGAATAGGGAGTTGCTCTTTCCCCATCAGCGTTAAATCTTCTGCGAAAACGTGCACGGTTCCACCTTCGGGCATGGATTCTATGGCGTTTTGAATCAAGTTCTGTATGGCCTGTCCCATTTGCTGCGTATCCAATTCGACAAAAGGTAGGTCTTTGGGGATGCTGTATACACAATTCACATTGGAGCCGCTCCGAGAAAGCGTTGCCGTGTTCCGAAGAAGCACTCCGATGTCCGTTTTCCGCATTTGCGGGGCGCCACCCTTGGAAAAAGTGATAAACTGTGCCGTCAGTTCCTTGGCCGAAAGGCATCCTTCCATCGCAACCTCAAGCGCTTTGGCCGATGGCTTTTCAGGGGCCATATTCCAACCGGCAAGTTCGATGTTGCCGAGAATAATGGAAAGCAGATTGTTGAAATCGTGCGCGATCCCACCCGCCAGGGTTCCCAGGGATTCGAGCTTGGCCATCCGGATCATTTCCTCCAGCCGCTGCTCTCGATCGGTGATATCCAGCGCAAAGCCTCTCAAACCTGAAAACCGGTTCTCCCTGAAGATCGGGTGAATGCTCACCAAAACAGGAAAGGTGGTCCCGTCCTTCCGCTTTGCCACGGATTCCATGGTCTCGGACGATTTTTCGTCGATCCTTTTCCGGGCATCCTTTTGGGTCTTCTCCCATTGTTTTTCATCCAGCACATCCCTAACATGAAGACTTTTTGCCAAGTCTTCCCGGGTATATTGAAATCGCTCAAGGGCAAAGTGGTTCAGAAATGTCAGGGCTCCCTTCGCGTCCGTCTCAAACAGGTTCACGGGAAGTGAGTCGGCCAACTCCCGGTACTTCTTTTCGCTCTCCCGAAGTACCTGATTCTGCCGGGTCAGTTCCGCCTCTTTCTCCTTGAGACTTTTGAAAAGCGCCCGATTTTCCAGTGTCAACCGCCGTTTTTCAAGGGCTTTTTCTACAACCATGAGGAGTTCATCGATGTCTTCAAGGGGTTTGGCCAAATAATCAAAAGCCCCCGCATTTCGAAGTACCGTAACGGCGTTTTCCAGAGTAGCGTAGCCGGTCAGCATGATGACCGCCACGTCCGGATCCAACGCTTTGACCCGGCGAATCACCTCGACCCCGTCCATGCCGGGCATCCGCATATCCGTGATCACCAGATCAAATGGTTGTTTACGGAAAAGCGCCAAAGCCGCTTCGCCCCCTGTTGCCGTGGCGACGGGGTACGCCTCCTGAGTCAGCGTCATCTCGAGTGTACTTAAGATATCGGGTTCGTCATCAATAAGCAGAATTCTATTGTCCATATGCAGTTTTTTCCTTTTCTGAAGGCTGAAAAATGAATCCGGAGGAATGTCGGCATGACCTATCTCTCATGTTTTTCTATACGGTATCTTTGCCATATTTTGAAACCGGCAATCTGACTCGAAAGGTCGTCCCGTCGACACCGGTCTCCGCCACATCAATGGTCCCTTGATGGTCTTTGATAATGCCATAGCTGATTGAAAGGCCCAAACCTGTTCCCTGACCTACCTCTTTGGTGGTAAAGAAAGGTTCAAAAACCCTGTCCAGTTCGTTTTCTGAGATCCCTTTCCCCGTATCCATCACCCGGATTTCAACCCATTTTGTTTCCCTCTCGAATAGTCCCGTCACCACTTTAATGACCCCGGTCCTTTCCTCCCCTGTCCCGAGACTTTCGATGGCATCCCTCGCATTGGTGATCAGATTCAGGACAACCTGTTCCACCTGTATGGCGTTTCCCGAAATCCCGGGGAGATCTTCCATGAGTTCCAGTTCAAGGTCAATGCTATGCAACTTCAGTTGTTCCCCCACCATAAGGAGGCAGTCCTCAATGGTCTTGTTGATGTCAACGGGAACAAATTCTTCCTTTGCATCTCTGGAAAATATGCGAAGGTGGTTGATGATGTTCATCATCCGCTTGGTGTTTGATTCCGCGCGC
>JABGPV010000419.1 GCA_018644785.1 Deltaproteobacteria bacterium
AGCCGATAAGTCCCAAGAAACTTTCGGAGGCAATCGAAAGATGGACGGAAAACGACGAAGAATCCGATTTTCTTTCCCATGATGAGATCGGGGAGAATGATTCCCCGGAGGATAACGCAGCCCCTGGCATGACAGAGGAAAAGCCGCCCATAGACCTCGACAGTGCCCTTGAAAGGGCCATGGGAAACAAGGAATTCCTGGACAAAATGATTCACGGATTTACGAAGAGCATGCCCGAGCAGATTGAATCATTAAGGGACCTGATAAAACAGGGGGATGATGATGCGCTGAGAAAAGGCGCCCATAGCCTGAAAGGTGCCTCGGCCAACCTTAGCATGAATGGCCTCTCGGCTGCTGCATTGCGGCTTGAGCAGGTGGGTCGGACCGGAGAACTTGCGGAGGCGGATGAAGCGTTGGGTGAACTTGTCAGGCAATTTGAGGTTCTTGAGGAATTTCTGGCTTTGAAGTGACTTAAAAGAGAACCACAGAATGTCGAAAGAAGGCAGGCCACCATCAACAAACCAAAGGGTACGCCATGAAAATTCTTATTGCAGAAGATGAATTTATATCCCGGAGTTTTCTTGAGAACATGCTTGAAAGTTTGGGACATGAAGTGATCTCAGCCGAGGATGGTTTGCGGGCGTGGGAGAACTTTCAACAAGAAAATGTCAGGATGGTTATTACCGACTGGATTATGCCGGAAATGGACGGCATAGCGCTCTGCCGAAAAATCCGGGAAGCGGATTTGCCCCACTATGTTTATATCATCTTTGTCACGGCCAAAGACCAGAAGGAAGATTCCATCAAAGGGCTTGAGGCCGGCGCCGACGACTATATTGTTAAGCCCTTGGATCCCCAGGAACTGGCCGCCAGAATACGTGCAGGTCAACGCATTATTCAATTGGAGAGTGAATACGAAAAAACGAACAAACAACTGGAAGTAAGTATTGACAGAGCCAAGCAAATGGCAACCAGGGCTGAAATGGCTCTTGAGGAGCTGAACAAGATATTTAACACATCGGCTGATGGAATGTGGGTGCTTGACAAAAACTTTAACGTACTTCGAATCAATTCTAGGTTTTTGACTCTTTTAGGAAAATCCGGAGAGAGCGTGATCGGAAAGAAATGCCATGATATTTTTTCGAACGTCTTGTGCCATGGTCCCGACTGTCCCATGACCCGACTCCTGGCCGGAGGCAAGCCTATTGAACGCGATTTGGAAAGAGAGATGGAAGCGGGCGTTGCAACGTCTTTCACAATAACGGCAACCCCGCTGAGGAACGCCCATGGAGAAATTACCGGAATTGTAGAAAACCTGAAAGATATCTCCGCACGTAAACGGGTGGAAGAGATGCTTCAGGCCAAAATCAAAGCTGAGGCCTCTAATCAAGCCAAGAGTCAGTTTCTGGCCAACATGAGCCATGAGATCAGGACGCCCTTAAACGGGATCATGGGTATGGCGGAGTTGGGTATGGATTCGGACCTTGATGATGAAAAGCGGGAGATATTCCAAACTATCGGCAAAGAGGCTGAATCCCTCCAGGGCATTGTCGATCAGGTTCTGGATTTTTCAAAAATAGAAGCTGGAAAACTCACTCTCGATGAGATCTCTTTTGATTTAAGGTATATGATTGAGGATGTCACCAGGAATTTCGCGCACAGGGCCGAGCGTAAAGGAATTGAACTCATCTCTTTTCTATCTCCTGATATTCCCCATCTATTGGTTGGGGACCCGGGTCGATTGAGGCAAATTCTAACAAATCTTATAAGCAATGCCCTGAAGTTCACTCATAAAGGTGAGATATACGTCAAGGTAGAGATGGCTGAAGACCTTGGAGAGAGAGTCAATATCCGCTTCCTGGTAAAGGATACGGGCATCGGGATACCGGACGATAAACAGGACACAATATTTGATAGTTTCACCCAGGCGGATGGATCAACCACCAGGCGGTATGGCGGCACGGGACTGGGGACAACCATATCCCGGCAATTAACTGAGCTGATGGGCGGAGAAATCGGTATCGAAAGCCGGGAAGGGAAAGGAAGCACATTCCGGTTTACAGCAATCTTTGCCAGGCAAACCGGGAAGGAAGCGGATGCGGGGAGCGAAAAGTCCGACCTGAACGGCCTGACGGTACTTGTGGTTGAAGACAACCGGACCAGCCGGTTTACCCTGACGGAATATCTCAAGTCATGGGGGTGTATTCCCCTGGAGGCATGGGGAAGGGAAAGCGTATTATCCGGTATCAGAGAAGCGGTTTCGTCCGGAAATTCTTTAGACCTGTTGCTGATCTGCTCACGAATGCCTAAAACGAACGGATTTGATCTGGCAAAGGAGATTAGAATAGCGTATCCCGAACCCCGAATTCCGATCGTCCTTCTCACGTCTCCGGGAACAAGAGGCGATGCTAAGATTTGCAGGGATATGGGAATTGAGGGCTATTTGCCCAAGCCGATTACCGCAAACAATCTACGCGAGGTCATTGAATCCGTTCTGGGTCTTTCAGTGAGGGAGACGGAGGATGCCGCACCCGAACTTATTACAAGACATACCATAGTCGAAAACAAGAAAAAGGACCTGCAAATTCTTCTGGCCGAAGATTACCCCACCAATCAACAGATCGCCATGAGGCACCTAGGCCGGGCGGGGCACCGGGTCGATCTCGCCCAAAACGGCAGAGAGGCCGTGGAAGCGTTTAAAAAGAAGCATTATGACCTCATCCTGATGGACATTCAGATGCCTGAAATGGACGGGTTTGAAGCAACGCTGGCCATAAGGAAACTTGAAACTCGAAACTTGAAACTCGAAACTCACGACTCAACCACTCAACCACTCAATCACGTACCAATAATCGCCATGACCGCGCATGCCATGCAAGGCTACAGGGAACGGTGCCTTGAAGCGGACATGGACGACTATATCGCCAAACCGGTGAAGAGGAAAGAGCTGTTGGCCATGGTGCATAAATGGAGCACGGCAATTGCGGATTTCGGATTGCGGATTCAAGATCCGAAATCCGAATTGGAGAACGACCCCATGGATTTCCCCAGCGCCATAGCGGAATTTGAGGGGGATGAGGAATTTTTGCTGGAGGTGTTGGAAGGTTTTTTTGAAAATGTTACATCGCAAATTGGGATCATCCGTCAGGCCATATCCGAAGGGGATGCGGAAGTGGTCAGGGGAGAGGCCCACGCCATCAAGGGCGGGGCCGCAAATCTGACGGCGTATGCGCTTTCTAAAATAGCTTTCGAGCTTGAAAATATCGGGAGATCGGGAGCCCTTGAAAAAAGTATTGAGACCTTGGAAAGACTTGAGCGGCAGATTTTTCGCCTGGAACATTTTGTCGCGAAACGAGACGACAAAAATTAAACAATATGACTACACTTTGACGTAGGACCTCTGAATTATGGCAAAATCCGATGATGTAGCGGAACTGGAGAGCAGAATCTTATATCTCGAGACAAAGGTGAAACACCTCGCTAATGAATTTCGACTTACAAGTGTGGAAAATGAGACCGCGACGGATAACTATTTTGAAATATATTCAAATATGGAGAAAATTATTGAAGAAAGAACCAAAAATCTGGTTGAAAAATGTGTGGATTTAATGAAGTCAGAGGAGAAACACCGGACTATTTTGGAAAGTATTGAGGATGGATATTATGAAGTTGATATTGCCGGCAACCTTACCTTCTTTAATGACGCTACGTGCAGAATAACAGGGTATCCCGGGGGTGAATTAATGGGGATGAACAA
>JABGPV010000042.1 GCA_018644785.1 Deltaproteobacteria bacterium
AGAAGATTGCCGGCATTGGCCACCGCTATCTGAACCAGTTTTTTCTTTTCGCCCCGTTGGGGACAATGGATCACAACCTTCTTCCCCGCCATCTCGGATATCCACATCATGAGGGAATCACTTTCCTCAACAGGCTCGGAAAGCAGAATCGTACCGGGAATAAACACCTGCCCGGAATAGTATTGCTTCAGGAATGCTTCCATCACCTCCACCAGGGGGGCATTCGAATTTTCAAACAGAAAATGCCGGCTCCCCAACAGATGCCCCCGCCGAACAAACATCACGGCCAACTGACGCACATCCTCCTTTTGAGCGATGCCGATGATATCCTGATCCGCCATGCGGCGGGATACCACATGCTGTCGTTCAACGGTTTTCTGGATGGCGTGAACCCGGTCCCTGATCTCAGCTGCCTTTTCAAAATCGAGGCGGGCAGCCGCTTCCGCCATGTCCTTCTTCAGGGCTCCCACAAGCTCCGTGTTACGGCCTTCCAGGAAAAGGCGCACCTGCTTCACCATTTCCCCATAGGCTTCATTGGTCACGGTCCGCGCGCAAGGGGCCAGGCAGCGGTCCATCTGGAAGTTGATACAGGGTCTCTCCCGGTGTTTCAGTTTCTGACCCTTGCACTTTCTGAGCTTAAAAACCCTGGAAATCACCCGGGTGGTACTGCGAACCGCATTGGCTGAGGAAAACGGCCCGAAATAGAGTGCCCCGTCCTTCTTGATCTTCCTCACGATGCCGAGCCGGGGATAGGGTTCCCGAATGTTCAGTCTGAGGCAGGGATATTGTTTGTCATCCCGAAGGATGATATTATATCGCGGTTTGAATTTTTTGATCAGATCGTTTTCAAGGATGAAGGCTTCTTTTTCGGTCAGGGTGAGAATGAATTCAAGGCGTTGCGCCATTTTCATCATTCGGGCGGTTTTGGTCGGGGCATGGCTTGAAGATCGAAAATAGGAAAGTACCCGCTTTGAAAGATTCTTTGCCTTTCCCACATAAATGACCCTGTCCTGGGGGCCAATGAAAAGGTATACACCGGGACCATGGGGAAGAACTTTTCGCAAAGATTCCAAATCCAGTGGATACTGAACACGGTCATGGTTCATGTTTTTCAAAAATCATCCCAACGGGTATGAAGGCGTTTGGTCAGGATCACCAGGTTGTGGGGGTTTTCCTCCATATCCAGCACGTGATCTTTAAAAACTGCCCGCTCAACAAAATCCAGCTTTTTCACCCCTTGAATCACGGCAATATCCCGGTCTTCAATCAACCGCATCACCAGGATTTCCAATCCGATAGCCACCGCCATATTGATCAAGTCCAGGAGCATCCAGGTTCCCAGCCTTTTTTCACGCATGGCGGGATCCACGGCAATCCGGATTTTGCCGATGTGTTTTTTGGCCCCATAATCTTTCATCATCAGTACAGCGTTGGCAATCACCCTCCCTTCCAGAAGGGCGATAATGGAAACCACCCGCTTTGAATCCAGGTTTCTGACCCACCCGTCAATCAGGTCCGGATCATTCACATCCTGATTCAGGAACCACAATTCGTCTTTGGGAAATCGGTGAAACATTTCAAAAAGGGCATCCTGATCGCCATCCCCCAATGGCCTGAGCGTTACACCGGTACCATCCTTCAGAATCAGTTCTTTCGGGTAGTCATTTAACACATTTCTAAGGGTTCGCTGGCGCTCCATAATTTAAACCTTTTGAAATTTTTCAAAAAAGTTGCATCAAACAAAGGTTAATGATAGAACCTCCCGGAGTCAAGGTCATTGTTCTGAGGGCTTAATCTCGGAACTTCGGCCTTCAAATCCGTGAGAAAATAATATGTGTTTTACCCTTCGAAAATATGGATTATACATTGTGGTTACGGTTTTTCTGATGATTTTTCAGGCTTGCGCTCCAAAAAAACACGTCATGCCGCCACTGGCCACCGTGGAAGGCGTTCAGCGGCATTTTTCCCAGGGGAGAATTATTGACCTTGAAACGGGAGAGGCCATTGATTTTACCGATCTTATTTTAAAGCTGAAACCGGTCGATGTCATTTTCGTAGGAGAGGTGCATAACAACCCCGAGCACCATCTCATCCAGGTGCAGCTACTACAGGCCCTCATGGCGCGTTACGCCCCCCCCCTGGCGGTTGCAATGGAGTTTTTCGACACCACCCGGCAACCGGCCCTGGACCGATTCATGAGTGGGGATCTGGATGAAACAGCCTTCCTTAAACAGGTTGACTGGAAAAACAGCTGGCGGTTTCCCTACCATCTTTACCGCCCGATCCTATGGGTTTCGCAGGATAAAGGAGCCGCGCTTCTGGGCATCAACGCACCGAATGCGGTGGTCAAAAAGGTGGCCAGATCAGGTCTTGAAAGCCTGACGTCTGAAGAACGGAATCAGGTGGCCCGAGACATCGATCTTGACAACAAAGCGCATCGGGAATACCTCAGCAGCATATTCAAACAACACCCGTTCAAGAAAAATCCAAAGCAAAAGCACAATATGGGAAACTTCGATCATTTCTATCAGGCGCAATGCGTCTGGGACGAAACAATGGCCGAAACCATTGCAGAGTACATCAAAGCGCATGGCGGAAAAATGGTTGTTTTTACCGGCAACGGTCATATTATGAACAGATTCGGCATTCCTGACCGGGTCCTGCGGCGTGTTGATGTAAAAACAGCAACCATCGTGCTATACCCCTTGACAGAGCGGTCGACAATCAATAAAGGACTGGCAGATTACGTCTGGCTCACCAGTGACAGCAAAACAGGGAGGACCATGACGCGGCCCACGAAGATGCCACACCAGAAAACCCTGGAGTAAAGGAAAGACAGAATAATGAAAATGAACACGGAAAGAATTGATGCCCTCACGCCTGAAAGGCGAAAGGGGATTATGGCAAGGTCCATGGAGGATATCTCGGTGGTTTTCGAGGATGTCCGCGGGATCGTTACCGACATTAAAGAGAACGGTGACGCGGTAACGCTTGCCCATTACCGAAAGCACAAGGAAGATATCGGACCCTCCGATCTGGAAGCCACCCGGGAAGAAATTGCCGCCGCTTACGACCTTGTGGACCCCCACGTGGTGGATTGCCTGAAAGCAGCCGCAGCCAACATCATCAAATTCCATACCGCACAGAAAGAGCGGGAAATGTGGTCCATCGAAGTCACCAAAGGCATTCTGGCAGGAAGAATAACGCGGCCCATGGACATGGTGGGGTGCTACATCCCCGGTGGCAGCGCCGTCTATCCCAGCACCATTCTGATGACCGTCCTCCCGGCAAAAGTCGCCGGGGTGGACGAGGTTGTGGCTGTGACCCCTCCCGGAAAGGGCATGACGGCCAATCCCGCCACTCTGGTGGCTGCTGACATTGCCGGTTGTGACCGGATTTTCAAGGTGGGAGGCCCCTGGGGCGTGGCCGGTCTCGCCTATGGCACCGAAACCATGCCCCGGGTGGATAAGATCGTGGGACCCGGGAACAAGTACGTCACCGCTGCCAAGATGCTGGTCTACGGACAGGTGGACATTGATTCCCCGGCAGGCCCCAGTGAATCTCTGATCCTGGCCGATGACAGCGATAAACCGGAATGGATCGCCCTTGATTTTTTGAGCCAGGTGGAACACGATCCGGATTCCGCCGCCGTACTGGTGACCCCGTCCCGGGAACTGGCCCAAGCGGTTTGTGATATCATCAACAGTGAATTTGATAAACTGCCGCGAAAGGATATCTTTGAATCTTCCCTGGTAAAGCATTCCTGCGTCCTCATTGCCAATGATATGGATCAGGCCATCGATTTCACCAATGAATATGCCGCGGAACATCTTCAGATCCTCACCCGGGACCCCTTTATCACCCTGAACAGGATCAAGCATGCCGGTTCCATTTTCATGGGTCCCTATGCCCCCGTACCGGTGGGGGATTATGCTTCCGGAACCAACCATGTATTGCCCACCGGCCAGTGCGCCCGCATGTTTTCGGGTCTGTCCGTGGACGATTTCATCAAGAAACCCACATTTCAGTATTTGAGCAGGGAAGGTCTTGCCGGCCTGAAAGATACGGTGATCACCCTTGCTGAAGCAGAAGGTCTTCCCATTCATGCCAGAGCGGTGAAGGCCAGGTTTTCCTAACATTTGCGCATCTTGTTCTAAAGGGAGGTTTAAGAAAAATGGCTGAAATCAAAGGTTATGACATGCCTGATGAGCTCTACTACCACGAAGAGCACAGTTGGGCCAGGGTAGAGGGCACCAAAATCACCGTCGGTATGAACGACATGTTTCAAAAAGAGGCGGGCGACGTCGTGTTTGTTGATCTGCCCGAAGAAGAGGACGATGTGGAACAGGGAGAGACCTGTGGCAAAATTCAGTCCCGAAAATGGATTGGAAAACTCGTTGCCCCTGTTTCCGGGGAAATCGTCGAAATCAACGAAGACCTGGAGGACGACACCTCCCTCATCAACACTGACCCCTACGGCGAAGGGTGGATTCTGGTGATCGAAGCCGAGGACGAAGACGACCTGAAAGATGAGTTGAGCCATCTGATTCACGGCGACGGGGTGGTGGATTTCATTGAAGCGGAAATCAAAAGGACGGAAGAGGAAAAGGCCAAGGAGTAGCAATGACCACTCCCTGGCGTCTGTTTAGGAATCTCGAAGCACCGGTTTCCACCGCCCGGGGCCTGGCGGTGGACGACACCCTGCCCTGCGCGGTGGGACGTCATCATTCCCCGCCCATACTTCACCTCTACAACTTTATCCCCTCCGCCATTGTGGGGAAATACCAGGATATGGAAGCGGCATTGCGCCTGGACCGATGCGAAGCCCGCGGCATTGAGTACAATCGAAGGAGCACCGGCGGCGGCACCGTCATCATGGGCCCGGAAATTGTTTCACTGGGTCTCGGGATCAACGTGGATTATCCGGGGCTCAAAAAGGGCGTGGGGGGTGTATTTGAATCGTTGAGCGTGGTCCTCATAAACGCGCTGGGCAAACTGGGAGTCGAGGCCTATTTTCAACCCAAGAACGATCTGGAAGTCAACGGAAAGAAAATCGCGGGATTATCCGCCGCCGCCGAATCGGACAACACGCTCCTGTTTCATACCAGTCTTCTGGTGAACTTCGATGTGGAACTGATGACCGATATCATGAACACACCGGTGGTCAAATTTCAGGACAAAGGCTATAACTGTTTCAGCCAGCGTATGACAACCATACGGCATGAAACAGGCCGCGAGGTTTCGGTAAAAGAAACCATGGAGGCGGTTCAAGGGGCGTTTGAGGAAGAGTTCCGGATTGTGTTTCAGGAAGACACCCCCGATTCCTGGGAACAGAACACCATTCAGAACTTCATCCATGAACGGTACACCCGGGAAAACTGGATCTTTTCCCACAAGCATCCGAGAACCCGGATGGGGGTAGGACAGTTGAAAACACGGGGCGGACTTCTGGAAATATACCTTTCCCTTTCCGGCGCTTCCATCGAAAGCATCCTGATCACCGGGGATTTCTTTTCCACCAGCGCCGATATTCACAAAATCGAAAACGCCCTCAAGTGGACATCCGCACGCCGGGAACGCATTAAACGAAACATCGCCTCCGTGTGGCACGACGACATGATTTACGGCATCGACGTGCCCACCCTCACGCAGGCCGTCCTGCTGGCAAAGGAAAACCAGGTAAGACTGTAATGACTGACCCAAAACAAAGCCCGGAATACGCCAAAATGAGCCATGCCACGGCCATCTCTCTGGGATTGATGCACAACAGGATGTACCGGGGTGCCGTCAACCGATGCGTCAACCTATTAGTTCACTACCCCGAAGGGTGCTCTGCCAATTGCGCCTATTGCGGGCTTGCCAAGAAACGTCCCGGAACCTACGGGGAAAAAAGCTTCATTCATGTGGAATGGCCTCTCTTTTCCATGGCGGAGATTATCGACGCCGTCAACCAGGCGCCCGGCTACGTCAAAAGAACCTGCATTTCCATGATCACCAATGGCAAATGCAAGGCCCATACGCTCACCATGACCGAACAACTGACCCGGGCTACGAAACTTCCGGTTTCCATCCTCACAAGCCCCACCATTCTGGATGAGGATTTCCTGTACGAAGCAAAACACTGCGGCGCCGATAAAGTCGGCGTGGCCCTTGATCTGGCAACCCCCGGCCTCTTTGATCAATACCGCGGCAAAGGGGTATCAGGACCACACCGCTGGGAAAAATACTGGCAGTTCATGAAGAACAGCCTTGCGGTATTCGGACCGCACAATGTGGGCGCCCACCTCATGGTGGGCATGGGAGAAACCGAAAAGGAAATAGTCACCCTAATGGATCAACTGTGGCAAATGGGGGTGGACAACCATCTTTTTTCCTTCTTTGCCGAGGAAGACTCCAGCCTGGGTAACATACCCCAACCGCCCTGGCCCACCTACCTGAGAATTCAACTGGCCAGATATCTCATTGAAAACGAAATTTCTAACCCGGATCAAATGGAATTCAATGAAAAAGGGAGTATTGCGGACTTCGGTGTAGATCCGGAACGGTTGGAAACCGTGATCCATTCGGGTATCCCTTTCATGACCACCGGTTGTCTGGATGACAAAGGGGAAGTGGCCTGCAACCGCCCCTTCGGCAACTGCCTGCCGGACGTGCAGCAATGGAACTACCCCTATCAGCCCAACCGGGAAGAGATCAACTTGATTCTGGCGAACATATCCAAAATTGCGGCCTGATTTCCCTAAAAAAATATTTGACATCAAGAAAACGAAATGCTACTAGAACAGATTCTGGTCGGGCCGTTAGCTCAGTGTGGTAGAGCAGCGGACTTTTAATCCGTTGGTCGCGAGTTCGACTCTCGCACGGCCCACCAGCACAGAAACATATACCGGGACTTCATCTGAGGCGAATGCCTCGGCGGTGACCATTTACACGTTATTGCAAACTCTTTACTGAATAACGTCCCCATCGTCTAGTCAGGTCCAGGACACAGGCCTTTCACGCCTGCGACAGGGGTTCGAATCCCCTTGGGGACGCCAATATATCGGCGGGGGCGCGTATTTTTTTTAAGTACGCGCCCTTTCCTTTTCCGGGTTTGTATTTCACGTTTATGATTAACTTTTCCGAGATGGAAGATGAAAAATAGAAAGAACAAATTAGAAGGTTTTCAAAGGAAATATCTGAGGGGTCTTGCCCACAAGACAAAACCGGTTGTCTTTATCGGTCAGAAAGGGATCACAGAGACGTTAAACCGTTCCATAGATGACGCGCTGACGGCCCATGAATTGATCAAGATAAAATATATCGATTTCAAGGAAAAAGAGAAAAAAACAGAGATTGCCGGAACAATCGAAAAAACCCATGGCTGTGAAATGGCGGGCATGATCGGTCACACGGCCATATTTTACCGTCAGCACCCTGATGCCGAAAAACGAAAGATCGCCGTGCCCACAAGATAGCCCGCGGGCTGTTTTCCAGTTCAGCAACCCTGAACCAGCCAGGGACTTACTTGAATACCCAAACTTTTCTGAACCTGCCGAACATATTCACGAACATCCGACACACTATTTATCACTTTGCCACACACGCAAAAATATATAACGCTGGTAAAATAGTAAATTACTGCATTATCAAACGGCACCCGTTTTATCTCAGAAAATCCCGATGAAATAATCGCCTTGATATCCGGTTGAATCTTCACGATCCTTCCTGTGTCACGGGTCGCCCTTAACTTTTCAACGATATCGCGGTTTTTAGTGCTTGGTTTTTAAAGGGAAATAGCCTATTCATAGCATAATAGGACTTCTACAATCCCACAGGATGGAGGCAGAAGAAACCGAATCGAAGGACACGGAAGGGAGGGTAATAATGAAGCAGAACGATCGTAAAAGCCTGAACAATATGCGGGAAATGTCAAGGGAAGCGATGGACCTTGTTCAGAATAAAACACGGGAGGATCTGGATAGGGATAAACAACTGACCCTTTCACTTCTTAGATATCTTGAGATGATCGGCTCTGCCGCATCCCGGGTTTCCAGAGAATGCCAGAACGGTTGTGAACCCATCCCCTGGGATCAGGTCACCGAAATGAAGCAACAGGTTGTCCACACTTACTGGGAAATTGACCGGGATTGGATCTGGGAGAAAATGGAAAAAGACATCCCGGCCCTCTCGAAGGCTCTTAAAATCCTTCTCTCCGCGGAAGAGTAGGAAGAGCGGAGAAGTCCTCTGAGCACTTCATATAACCCAAGAAAAGAAAAAGGGGTCATCCATTAAAGGACTAGTCAAGAGAAAAAACACCTCTCCATGAGGGTGATCAAAATTCTGTGTCAGTTAACTGAAAGCTGATATAGTCAGCGATAAAAGGAGAACTGACAGGACTGAAGAAGAGAGCAATTTTGATTTTCAAGCAGCCCTGAAAGCCATTCAGGAAGGACAACCCTTTCTAGGAAAAGAAGGGATCCTCACACCTTTAATCAAGAATTTAACAGAAGCCGCCCTGGAAGGGGGGAGTCGGGGTCGGGCCACGCCAATTTGTTGATATGTCTGTAATAACATCTGACAATTGGGTGCTTTAGAGCCCTATATCGCCGTTTTTGACCCCGAAATTAACCATATAGGCTCGCGGCTTCCTTACCCGTTCCCAAACTCGTTTCCATTCACAATATTGTTCTTTTTGTCCCTAAAAAGTGCAATATAGGGATCGAAATGCTGTATTTTTTTTGCGGTCTATTCCTTGTGGCATTAAATAGTTAGGGTGGCCCACCCCCATTCAATTTAATATGTAAATAGAGTCCATTATGAAAATCATTGATTCAAGCATCGTCGCAAAATTAAAATTTGTAACGCTTTTTGCAGTTTCGTACCTTGATCAGAAGGGTAACAAAAAGGGCTGGCACATGGTCAGCCGGGGAGAACAGCCAAAATGTATCACTGGAAAGAACCAGGATTCCGATGCAACAATCATTGTCCCTTATCACCGTGAAGAGCAGAAGCTTGTGGTGATAAAGGAGTTTCGGGTTCCTGTGGGAGGCTACATGTACGGTTTTCCTGCCGGGCTTCTGGACCCAGGTGAAGATATTGCCATTGCGGCAGGCAGAGAACTCCATGAAGAGACCGGTCTGGATTTGATAAAAGTATACCGTCACAGTCCAGCTCTTTTCTCATCCGCGGGCATTACAGATGAAACCATTGCCATGGTCTTTGCCGAGGTGGAAGGCACGCCCAGCATTCGCCACAACGAGGATTCAGAAGATATTGAGGTTTTTATGATGGATCGAGAAGAGGTGAGGGATTTACTTGAACGAAACGACATTGTCTTCGGCGCCCGGGCCTGGCTCGCCATGGACACCTTTGTCCGCATGGGAACAGACTATTTTAACGGCAACTGATATTATTAACCTATCCTGCCAGCATCTGAAGCGCTTCTTTTGCGGAAAGGCCCTTGTGCACCATAGCACAGGCTACCTGTACAAAAAGCTCCGGGTTTTCATGCTGGAAGACGTTTCTGCCCATGGAAAGGCCACCGGCACCGGCTTTCATGGCGCCTTCAATCATATTGATTGTCTCTTCGTCTGAAAGCTTGGACCCACCGGCAATCACGACCGGCACCGGGCATCCGTTCACTACCTCCTCAAACGATTCGGGGTCGCCGGTATATGGGCATTTGACAAGGTCTGCACCCAGCTCAGCCCCGACACGGGAAACATGCTTTACAGTTTCGACATTGACATCAACCTCATCCCCCCTCGGATACATCATGGCAATTAACGGTAGCCCCCAACGGTAACAGGCTTTTGCAGTTCTTCCTAAAGACTCCAGCATAAATGATTCAGTATCGGCCCCAATATTGACATGAACGGAAACCGCATCCGCACCTAACGACAATGCCTCCTCAACGTCGCAGACAGCCACTTTATCATTGGGTGCCGGATTCAGGGAAGTGGCGGCTGACAAATGGATGATCAAACCAATATCGGTATCTTCGGTTCTATTGGTGGACATGACGATGCCCTTATGAACGATCGTGGCATTTGCGCCGCCTCGGATCACCATATTCACTGTATTATCGATATCCCGCAAACCTTGAATCGGTCCCAGGGAAACCCCGTGATCCATGGGTATAATAACGGTTTTTCCGGATTCTCTGTTAATGATTCTTTTTAATCTGATTTTTTTACCGACATTCATTGTTCGCCCTCGTTTTGATAATTATTAGGTGATAAGACTTTGCTTTTTTGAAGCTCGACTATAGAAAAAACCGGATTGTAGGTCAAGAAAATAGGACCACAACATGTGTGGTATTGGTCTGGAAAGCATCAAGAAATTCCGGGGACAGTATATCTATTTCTTGACTCAGGCACAAGAACAGACAACATCCGCGGGCATGCGCGAAGGGGTGGCCCACCGGGCGATGTGCGTTTTGCGTCCCGCTTGGAACCCTTCCCCGCCAGGAGGTTGAGGCCCCGAAAGAAAACCAAAGAGCGTGGTAATCTATATACTGTCCCCGGAATTGTATACCGTTCCCGGTCATAATTCAGCACTAAAGGGGCACTGTGCGAGCGCCACCTTTTCTCTTGGTTGTGCAAAAAAATTGTCAAGACCGGTGTCCCTTTTCAATCCGAATTCATTCAGAAGATCCGCCAAAATGATTGCCGCATCGGCCGTTAACTTTACACATCCAACCGGATCGTTGGTGTCTTCCAGGATGGTCTGGCAATTGAGCGAGCCAAATTCATCCAAGAATTTTCTTTTGAATTCTTTTGTGAGGGTCCCGCATTCCCTTAAATCATCCCCGGGTTGTTCTCTCCCCAGCAGATGACCGAGGGCAATGACCCCGCCGGTAAACGCGCCGCACAATTCCTCTGTGGAACCTGCTATCCCACCGCCAAACCCTGACGCCACTTTTATGGCTTCGGGTTGAGGATTTCCGGAGAATATTTCCAGTACGGTTTTAGAAATGGCTTCCGCACAATGGAAACCTGATTGAAAATTTGCGTAAACATTTTTCTTAATCTCTTTGTTTTCCATTTTCTTATCTCCTTTATGCCAAAATTAAATTTTCACGATTCGACAACTATCGAATAATATCTCGAAAAAAAACGACTCTTTGTCGGGTTCAGGCTATACATCTGCTGCATCATGGTACAAAAGTTGAAATCCGCCATATCTCTTTTCCGTCTACCTCCCATTCTCAGGATTCTGTACATTAAGACGTGAAGAACCCCAGAAAGGTTACACACCTAAGTTGGCTTAACGGCCTCAATGTGGGCTGAGACCACGTAGTCCGCCACATTATCGCGCTTCCTCGGAGCCCACTCCCGAATCAACTCCCGGCTACCTTCATCCGTTGTGATACCGATCTTCTGAAATCCAGTTTCCCTGAGCAGTTTTTCAGTATCTTCAATTGTTGCAGCGCCCCCAAAACAGGCAGACACATCCTCCAGGTTTCTTTGAATTTTCTCAAGAAGTGGCGATGTGGCCACAATGTCCGAAATGGCCAATCGACCCCCGTTCTTGAGTATCCGGTAGGCATCCCGGTACACACCCATCTTATCAGGTGAAAGGTTTATCACACAGTTTGACATGATGATATCCGCGCTATTGTCTGCGATGGGTAGATGTTCGATCTCACCGAGTCGGAACTCCACATTTTCAGCGCCGATCTCATCTGCGCTCTTTCTGGCTTTTCTGATCATGTCAGACGTCATATCCACACCGATTACCTTCCCTGCTTTTCCCACCATCTTGGCTGCCAGAAAACAGTCAAACCCGCCTCCCCTGCCCAGGTCCACCACCGTCTCCCCGGGCTTAATTGATGCAAGGGCCACCGGATTGCCACAACCCAGCCCCATGTTCGCTTCTTTAGGAGCGCTATTTAACTCCTCCTTGGAATATCCCATGACCTCGAACAGTCTTTGTGCCGAAATCTCTTTCGAGCTGCAGCACGATACCGCCTGGGCCACACCCTGGTAATTTACCGGTTCGCCGCAGCAAGGAGCAGACCGGACCGATCCTGAAGCCGCGGATTGGGACTTTGCAATTCTTCCATTCACAGGAAGCGGTCAACGGCGCTGTTTCATACAAGCGCTCAACCTTGACGCCATCCATTGTATAAAACGCACTGTTGCTGCGACGCCGAACCAGATGCAGGCCGTCACCGAAATGGCCTGATTCACAGGGAGGTCACAACGAAACGACCAGTAAAAGCCAACAAAGGTGGAACCGAGTCCCCCGCAAAGGGAGATCAACATCACCCATCCAAGCCGCCTTGAAAGTAGCAAACCGGCGGCCGGCGCCACCACCAGAAAACAGAATATGAGAATAGCCCCCGCAGCTTTTGACGCGGCAGAGACCGTCAACCCCAGGGCGAAAAAATATAGGAATTCCCATAGCGCCGTCCGGATCCCCATAATCTTTGCGGATTCCCGATCCAGGAAGGTATAGAGGGTGGGCCGCATAAAACAGAGGAAATAGATCAACACCGGAACGAGGACCGCAAGAATCACATTTAGATCACCCTGAGACGTCAAAATAAGATCACCATAGAGCAACCCCTTGACCTCATGGAGGCCGAAACCGCTCTTTGAAACCACCAGAATCCCCAAGGCCGACGCAAAGACGAAGATAACGCCGAGCACCGCATCGCGAGGAATGCGATGCATTTCAAAGGGGTAGGAGAGCGCTGCCACGGCCGCCGCAGTGAGAGCCACGGCGCCCACAAAGGGTTGGATGTGCCATGTCATGCCCAGGGCGATGCCGCAGGCCGCCACTTCGGATAAAGCGACCCCCACAAAGACAACGTTTTTTAAGATGGTGAAGACGCCGAGAAGGGTACAGACGACACTGATCGCGACGCCGGCCGCGACGGCGTGAGGGAAAAATAAAATGAGCGTTTTAAGGCTATCGGTCATGGGTTTCCCCCTCTCCCATCAGGTTCCGGTTCATTTTTGCTTTGAACGAGCCGGACGGAACCGTGATCCACCCGGCAGACGGTTGACGTGGGCGCCGCTTTCATATCCAGTCCATGGTGGGCGAGCAATACGGTTTTCCCTCGCTTTTCGCATAGCGTGGACAGCTTATGGAGCACGTCCCTTTCTGATTGTTCATCCAGTTCGGATGTGGGCTCGTCCATCACCAATACTTCGGGCTCAGCCACTAACGCCCGTGCTATGAGGACCTTTTGCTTCATGCCGCCGGAGAGTTCTCCGAATGCCTTGCCTGCGTGGCCATTTAGGCCCAGTTCCTCCATAAGGCGGTTCAGTCTCTCCTTCTGTTCCCGGTTGGGTCTGCGCCATGGACCGAGTTCCGGGTACAGCCCCATCATGACAATCTGTCCGGCCGTTACCGGGTACAGATTGTCAATGGACCTTTGCTGGGGCACATATCCCAGATCCGAAGGGTGGAAGGTTTTCAGCACTTTTCCAGCACTCGGCCTGATCAACCCTAGAATGGTCCGAAGCAAGGTGGTCTTGCCCGCCCCATTGGGGCCCATAAAGGGGAGGAAAAGACCTTTGGGGATCTCCATGGAGACATCATGAAGGATTTCCGACCGTCCATAGCGCACAAAAAGGCGCTCTATCTTGATAATCGATTCTTGCTGTGGTTTTGGGTAAGACATGCGGGCCTCATGGTTTGTTCTGGGAAAACTCGGTTTGCAAGGCCTCGCTTATTTGGTCCACCATATTATCCATCAGCGTCAGGTAGTCTTTGATGTGGGGCGCACCGCCTACCGATAGAGGGCATATGACCACCCTTGCGCCGGTCCTTGACGCCGCAAGATCGGCCGGTTTTCGGTTGTAATAGGGCTCCATAATGACGGCTTTCACGCGTTCCGCTTTCATGGTTTCAATGACCCGGGATAGATGCGAGGGGCTAGGCGGAATTCCCGGCTTGGGTTCCATTTCCGCAATGACGACGAGGTCGAAACGGTTGGTGAAATAGATCCAGCTGCCATGGTAGACCACGATTTTTTGCCCCCGAAACGGCTTCATGCGTCCCAGCCAGCCTCCCAGGTTTTCATTCCCCGGACTGCCGTCTTTCGGAAGGCCTTTCAGGAAATTATCCAATTCCCCTTTTAGAAGAAGCGACCAGAGTCGTGCACCGCCATATTTTGTGGCCAACCCCTTTCCGAACATGCGAAAATCAAGGGACTCCCGAAATAAAACAAGATTCTTCCGGAAGTCCCCGGCATGCTTGGGTTCTATCCTGCAAAGCCTGTTCGCAATGCTTTTTGCCGCAATCCTGGCATTTAGCGGATCCAACCAGTAGTGGGGGTTGCCCTGGGGATGCACATCACCCATGGCGCGGGTGACCCGCCCGGCGGGAACTTCCAACCGCATGACCTTTTCGGAAGCATCCAGGTGCCTCGCCCCCCCTACCCGTATGTCCATGTTTCTGGCGCCGTCCAGCAGGGGCCTCTCCCATCCGATTTCCAGGTCCATCCCAACCCGTATCCAGAGGTCCGCATCTCTGACCATTACCATATGGCTCGGTTTCGCTTGAATGAAATGGGGATCCTCCTCACCGCTGCAAATGCTCCCGACCACCCCGTGCCGGCCCGCGACAGCCCTGGCAATGGCGGCCATATCGGTCGTGGAAGTTATAATTTTGATCGGTTCAGCGCGCGGGGAAGTCCAGGTCAGGCAGGTTGCCATGAAGGCAATGACCACGGGCCACAACAGTCTGGAACAACCAATGGATTTATCCATTTTCATGTATTCACTCCTTCACACATTAAAAACCATGAGCGCCATGGGCGCCGATGTTGACGATTGCCTGGACAAAGACCTGCCAGAAATCCTCCCTGTTTCCATCCGCCAGAGCCCAATCGCCATAGCTGGTTTGGAATCTGAGCCTTGAAAATTCGCTGGGGCTGAAATCAACCATTCCCGAAAACCGGCAGCTGGTCCCGAAGTCATCCCAATTGCCCGTGGGATACCGATCCTCGTTGGTGAGTCCCGCCATATCCCACCGAAGGCCGCTTCGCCAACGGGGAAGAAAGCCGTAGACGCCCTGGATGTAAAAACCGTCCTGGTTTTTTACCAGAGAACGGCCCACCAAGGCAGGATTCAGATCGTGCCCCACAACGTCCAGGTCGATTCTTCGGTACAGGTATTCACCCTGCACGATCCAATCCCCCTGCCCATGTTCTTTTGGGGCATCGTATTTATAGACAAAATCGGCTCCCCAGAATGAACTGTTGCCGTCAAGCCAATGGTCTTCGGTTCCATCTTCATTTCCGTCATCTGTTTCCTGATTTTTCCCCGATGACCCGAACAGGCCCATTTGAAGACCGTGTCGATTGGGCAGGTTGGGTGAGCATTTGAGCCAGCCCACCAGGAGCCGCGGGCCGCTGTGATCCGGCAGATGATCTCCGCCTATATTGTTGAATGTGTTTTCATTGTCCCCTTGGGCCGCTTCAAGCCCCAGGAGAAGATGAAAAGGCGTCGGCGCCAGCCAGGACAACTGGGCGCCCGTTTCAAGAAGACCGTGGCTTCCGAAAACAAGCGCTGAAATGAGGGGTCTATCCACAAAGTCCCATTCATGGGGGTGCTGGCGGTTGATTCGGCTGAAGTCGCTCAGGAATTTGCCCCCTTTTACCTGAAATCCGGCCGGGAGACAGGTGGTCTGAAAAACGGCCTCTTCCACCTCAAAAATTCCATTGTGATAACCGAGGGTGGTGTAGGCCGTGAAATAGGGATCCACCGCGGCGCCCAGATAGAGTTCCACCAACCGGAGATTGAAGCCCTTGTCGAAGTAATGGGCATGGCCGTGATCCTCTTCATGGCTGTCAGCATGACCGAATCCGCCCACTTGTCCAATGATCTCTCCCACGCCGTTTTCGGTGTTGTCATTGTAGTAAAGGGTATCGATGGAAACGGCGATCTCCGGGTTCATTGATTGAATCGCACTCCCTACGGAAGACCATACCGTTTCCGGACCCGAAGAAGGGGCGTCGGCGGTTGATTGGGCGATATCCCCTTCAAGGCTTTTTTCCGGATCGGCCTCCGGTTTTTCCGCCATCTTCTTGGAAAGCGTTTCGACTCGCCTTTCCATCTCCTGGAGTTTTGTTTCGTAAGCCCGCCTTTCACGCGTCATTTGTTCTTTCAATTCGCGAATCTGTTCCTGTATCGTTGCCAAGGCGTCGGTTTGTGCTCCTTTTTCTTCGGCCGTCAAAGGCGAGGCCGAAAGGCAAACAAGTACAATGCTCAAAAGAAGAATCCTTATTGAGATTCCCATAATTCCTCCCCGTAGAGGCAGCCGGGGGCATATTTCTCCCTTCAGGAGATGATATTCCCTGTCAGTGGCGTATTAAGTGGTATGAATTGGCGCTAAAAAAAAGATTGTTTAGGGGCGAACAACGGGCGGCGCCCGTGCCTCGAATATATGCGGAAAGTTTGTTTGCAAGAGGCTGAGCTGGAATGCCGCAACCCCGTGGATGGGGGGAGGGAATAAGCGGTCTCTATCGGGAAAGCCGTCGGCCATAATCTGAAAAGAGGCGAGGATTTCACAGATAGGACAGCTTTGGTGTTTTTCGATTGCGGCTGAATTCTGATGAGAATGGGCGGAACGGCAATCCGTGTCAGCGAGTAGGGGTCTATGATGATGAAAGCATTGGTGAATGAGTTGGACGTCCGCTACGCCGAAAAGAAACAGAAGAAGCGCGAAGAGATGGATTGCCCTGGTTGAAACCCTTGCGCTCGTCATGGTTCATTTTACCCGCTTGAATTGATGGGGGATCTTCTTTTGAACGGTTGCGCCGCGAGATTGTACGGGCACGGGCATTATCTTCTATTGCCCTTGTCAATGATGGTTTCTCGCAAATGGGAGCACACCAAATGCATTTCGCTGCATTTCTCGCATTCCTCCAGTGAATGGTCGGTCAGAAACTCGTCCATGTGGGTTTTCTGATGCGGCGTGAGAATGCCTGATCCCTTGCAGACGGGACAAACGTTATTGAGGGCGGTCAGAATGGCGTTTCGGATGAATTCGGAGCGATTGGAAATCCCCTTCATGGCCTTCAACAAGGCCTCGTCCGCCTTGAATGTTATGATTTCCTGTTTCGTCTTGGGCATGATGCCTCCGGTTTAGACCTCCCATATTAATACGATGTAATAATAAATATCACATTGTATTACCGGCTGTCAAGGGGAATATCGCCTGCATTATTCCCCTTTTCCTTTCGTTGCCTTGGGTGTAAGAGGATTTTTCTCACTCATCTTGTTGATTTTATATCAGATTTAAAGTTGCCTTCCGTAGGCTGAGAAAAATCGAGGAGTTGGGCAGGAATTCGGGGGACAGTATATTTATTTCTTGAAGTTAAGACCGGTCCTATGCTGTGGATATATGGACCTATTGTTTGATGCCGAATCATCATCTGATTGCTGTTGTGCCAGGAAAAAAGGAGAATTTCAGGCTGGCCATTGGGGAGGCACATCGTCGATATAAACGTCGTATCAACTTCAGGAAAGGCTGGCGTGGACATTTGTGGCAGGAGCGATTTTCTTCTTTTCTGATGGATGAGCATTAACGGAATTCACTAGTCAGAATCCGGGTCGTGCCGGCGGATGTATTCAAGCAGGTTCCGGGCAACGTCGGATACGATGACGAGTTGGTCGTAGTCGATGTGTACGCCATTGAAGTATTGCATGATCATGGAGTTGCCATGGGCCGTTTCCGGTAAAATACCGGTGAAGATGAAACCCATTTTTTCAAGATCAGGCACAAACACGGGTGTCATGGCATCTTCAATATTCAGATATAACTCAACGACCTGGATCTCATCCATAAACAGTTTACGCAATTCCTGGCGTATCACCTGAAGGGTGTCAGGGCCATATTTGATGATACCCATTTCGGCGAGTGAACGCAGGGCGTGAATCTTAACCCCCATTTCACATTGGTCATTTTTGGGCGTTGGGTCGTCATCCGTCAGGCATTCCACCTCCACGCCAATGTTATTATGGAGTGTGATGATCATTTCTCGATGGTGTTCCGGTACATAGATTTTTTTCAGTTCCGGTTCTTGCAGATATTTAAACCCAAGCACATCGGAATTGCGCTGTTTGAGTTCATCGGCAATGCCTTTGAACGATAAGGTCTTTGGAGAATGGGCCAGGAGCAATCCGCAATCTTTGTATCCGAGTTTGCGGCAGAATTTCTGTGTGTAGGGATGTGCGGTAATTTCTTTGATCTGCAACCCGTTCAGTCCATCACGTCTTGCTTCAGCTTCGAGGAATTCGCCGAGTTGACGTGCAAAGCCCTGTCCGCGGAATTCCTTTTTAGTAACCGCAATGCCGGCTTCGGTGGGCAAGTGATCGTAGTGGATCAATGCAAAGTGTCCACCCATGTCGCCATCCTGTGTGATGGCTACGGCAGAACGCAGTTTGCCTGCTTTGTTCATGGCAACCACTCGTTCCGGATAATAGATGTTCTCGTTGGCATAAGAATAGCCGTAGCAATCGTAGATGCAGCGACAAACCTCCAGTGCCTCGTCGTCTTTCATAAAACGAATGTCAAAATCGATCTGTTCAACAGGTGTTTTTGGTGGCGGCCCCGCCACTTCCGGCTCAGACGGCGGAACATCTCCTTCAAAAACACACATGGTATCGAAATACTTGATCAGCACGCATTCCTTGCCTTTGATACCAAGGTTATTGAAGTGATATTCGTCGGTCATCTGTTTGATCAGAAATGAACCAAGGCCATCCAGATCTTCTTCGGCCAGATCCGCAGTGGGATCGTAGGGAAGTCCCATATCGTGGATGTGTATTTCTATACCATCCAGACGGTGCAGAAATATGATATCAATTTCGGCCGCTTCATTGGGAGCAAAGGCATTCTTAATGACATCCATACACGCTTCTTCAAGCGCCAGTTGGATATTATTGCAGTCTTTAGGTGAGAATCCTATGCTGCCCGCGACCTGAGCGGCGTAGCTTAACAGCGCGGGAATCAGGTTTTCATTGTTGGGCAGGCGAATAAATCCGAGATCTTTTAAATGCTTTATTGTCATATATCGATTTCAAAGAAAAAGAGAAAAAAACAGGGATTTCCCGAACAATCGAAAAAACCCATGGCAATGAATCAGAGCGCCTCGATAAATGGTTACGATTTATTTTTCAGCGCCATCAACTGCTCCCAGGTCCCCCGCTCCAGAAAACAGCCGGCCACATTCTTCTCCATCTCCTCATAAAGGCTGAAAGGCGTTGCAAAGGTCATGACGTCTTCTTTCAGCATCCGCTTCAGGGCCACCCTGGCGGAGATGTCGTTCAAGCCCAGGACTGCACGGGGATTTTCCGATTGGGCCTCCTGAAACGGGTAGATACCAATATTCTGACACCCGGCGGCAAATGGAAAGATCACATTTTCATTGCCCCGGCGGCCGTAATTGGCCAAAACACTCAGAGCGGAAATCTGGTCCATGTCCCCCAGAAAAACGACTGTTTCGGGAACCTCTCGGGCAGGGTCCACTTCTTTGAGTGGCTTGAACACCACATATTCATGGGGGATATCCGTTATGGGCAGGTTTTCGACAAAATCCTGAACCAGCTCAGGGGTCCGGGCATAGCGTTCGCCGTGAACAAAATTGTCATACATTTCCTTATTGAGGAAGGGCTCCAGTTTTTTGCATTCTTCCCGCCCCTTATCCCATGCCCCATTCCCGACGGAAAGAAAGTAGGAAAAACAGTCTTCCCCTCCCGGAAAATTCTTGTACTCATTTCCAAACCCGAGGCCAACCGCACCGCCGGGGCAACCAAATGTTTTCCGGTCAAACGCAGCCGTGGCCCCCCTCGTCGAAGCCCCCAGCATAAACATGGCGCATCCCCATTTCCCCTCCTTGAACTGCCGTGCCTTTACAGGCCTCTCGTCGCTGAATAAAATGGCCACCGGTTCAAAACGCATCCCCGTTGCCCTGGCAATTGCACTTTTCATGGTCAAATCCTCCTTTCCCAGCATCTGTAACAAGATGTTGTTTTTTCCAAGCAAAACTGTAAGGAAATTCCGTTTATTCGTCAAGGACAAATAAGCCGGATTCAAATGGGGATAAACGCAGAAATAATTATCTGAGCAGGGCCAGAAAATCGAGGCTTTACAATCCCACTCAACATTGATAGTTTTTGCGGCCAGTGCATTAAAAAAAGTTGACTTTTATTTCGGCGGACACGCGCCACCGGAGCTCATGATGGTCAGAAAAATTATCTCGGGAGGGCAGACCGGTGCTGATCGAGCGGCCCTTGATTTCGCTTTAGAATGGAACATTGCTCACGGCGGCTGGATACCCAAAGGGCGCAGAGCGGAAGATGGGAAACTGCCCGAAAAGTATCGGCTCAAGGAAATGAACAGCACCGACTATGCCCGTCGTACCGAACAGAATGTGATCGATTCTGACGCAACCCTCATATTCTCCCATGGCAAACTGACCGGTGGATCCCTGTTAACACGAAGAATGGCCCTGAAAAATGGACGGCCCTGGCTTCATACGGACCTGCTCCAAACCAACAGCTTCAGCGCCGCCCAATCCATTCACGCATGGATAAAGAAGCAACGCATCGGTGTTTTGAACGTGGCGGGCCCCCGACAAAGCCAGGACAAGCGAATATACCGCGCCACTTTTGACATACTGGAAGCCGCCCTTCAATTATCCATGATCAGTGCTCATACGAACCCATCCGTCAGTCGGCATTACCCCCTGCCTGAAAATGTGGATGAAGCGGTTGAGCGCCTCTTTACGCAACTGACGTTAAAAGATAAGAGCAAAATCGCTCGAATGGGCAAACGGGATCTCAAGACCCTGGACCGCACGCTGGGCCGTTACATCACGGATAATTTCGGCCTGCGGGAGAACAATGATGCGCTCATCTCATCCTGTGGCTTCATTCTGGGGAAAGTGTCCATCGAAGAAGAGGAAGCAATGTCCCTTATTATCAAAAAGCTCTGGGAAAAACTGCAATCATCCCATGGCTTGAGAGTTGTCCGTTGAACCTTCCTGGAAACCTGGCGGCGTTAACATGACCGCAACAGAAGAAGCCATAGCGGAAGAAAACGCCGGAAAACCGGGATCCCTTTATAAAAAGATCGGCATCGCATCCCTCATCATGATGGCCTCGGTCCTTTTGAGCCGGGTCATCGGACTGCTTCGCGAAGTGGTTATTGCCTATATGGGCGGAACCGGGGCGGCGGTAGACGCCTACCAGATGGCGTTTGTGCTGCCGGAAATACTGAATCATGTGGCGGCTACGGGCTTTCTCTCCATCACGTTCATCCCCATCTTCAACAAGTATCTGGTCAGCAACAGGGAAACAGAAGGATGGCGGGTTTTCTCCCTCATCCTTTCCTCCTTTGGAAGTCTGCTGCTCCTTTTCATTGTTGTGGCCTGGTTTCATGCGGATCACCTCGTGGCACTGTTCGCGCCGGGCATTGACGATCCGGCGATTAAAGCACTCACCATCCGAATGACCCGCATTGTCCTGCCGGCCCAGTTCTTTTTCTTTACGGGAGGCCTTTTCATGGCCGTACAGTTTTCAAAGGAACATTTCCTCATTCCTGCGCTGGCCCCCCTCCTCTATAACCTGGGCATTATCACGGGCGGCCTTGTTCTCGCCCCCTGGATCGGCATTGAAGGGTTCGCGTGGGGCGTACTGGGAGGCGCTGTGGCAGGGAATTTTGCAGTGCAGTGGTTTGGCGCCGCGCGTCTTGGCATGCGGTTCAAAATCTGTTTTGAATGGACCCATCCGGATTTGAAGCACTATTTTCTTCTGACCCTTCCCCTTATCCTGGGCCTCACCATGACCTTTTCAACGGAGTTTTTTTTCAGGTTCTTCGGTTCCTATATGCCCCGGGGCGCCGTGGCGGCCCTCAACTATGGACTCAGGATCATGTTCATTCTCGTGGGCCTCTTCGGCCAGGCCGTCGGCACCGCATTTTACCCGTTCATATCCCGTCTGGCCACGGAAGGGCGCATGCCCGAAATGAACCGATTGCTGGACCGAACGGTGCGTATCCTCACCATTGTCATCCCCTTTTCCGTCTTTCTCATGGTCATCCGTCATGAAGCGGTTTTCATGCTCTTCCAGCGGGGCCGCTTTGATGCCGCGGCAACCGCCTTAACCGCCCATCTTCTGCCTTTTCTGCTGCTGGGCGCCTTCGCCTTCTCAGCCCAGACCATTGTGGTGCGGGGATACTATGCCCTTCAGAATACCCTTTTCCCTGCTCTTCTGGGGACAGCGGCGGTGCTGCTGAGCATCCCCGTTTTTATCCTGAGCATGCAGCGGTTGGGCCCATCCGGCGTGGCCCTGGGGGTTTCAGTTTCCGCGTTCATGCAGGTGGCTTTGCTTTACATCTGCTGGAACCGGCGCACCCAAAACAAGAACAGCCGTCACGTCTACGCCGCGGTCTTCAAGATGATGCTGTTGAGCATTTTTCTGGGAATAGCGCTTGAAGCCATCAGACGAATCGTTTTCTCAGGCCCGGGCGCCACCACCTTTTCCGGCGCGTTCTTGACGTGTTTCGGGTTGGGGGTTCTGTTTTTGTGCCTTCTTTATGTGGCCTGCAGGATCATGAAAATGACAGACATTCTTGAGATTCTTGAAAAACCGCTTCAAAAGCTCATAAAACGATTTTATAAGAATAAGGAGTAAAACAGATGAAAGATGAACGCGGGAAATACTATTATCCATTCCCACAAAATAAAAGAGTCCGCATGTATGTGCAGGAAACAGACGGCATGGTCCATTTCAGGCTCTGGAATGCCGATGAACCCAAACTATGGGAGGAACATAATTGGATCCCCTATGAGGCCATACAGCAGGCCACCGCCATGTATGAACAGAAGAATGATTTTAACCCCAACCAGGCGTACAATCTGGATATTGCAAAGGCGGTGTTGAAGGAATGATTCCTTACCGCAAATAAATAGGGTTTGAAAAAATCCATGGCCGAAGGCCGAAAAAAGGTACACCGCGACGAACTTCAACCCGGTAAACGCCGGGTCTGTCGATGGCGCGTGAAAACCGCGAACCGGTCCTTCGGGCTAACAGTTTTCCATTTCTGAACAAACGGATTTCCCCCTTATGCGGTGTTTCCACAAAAAGAGTGCCCGGTTGAAACGCCCTTTCTTCCCCCATTTCCAACGTCGGTCCCCCTTTACAGGCATAGAAAAACCTGAAACCTCCGGAAGATGCCAGCCGGTCGTGTGCCATATGAAGCCGACCTTCTTTCATAACATTGTAGACTTGTTTTCCCGCGTCAATTGAATCCTTTGCCAGGGGATGATCCAGCAACAGGTGAATATTGATGGATGAAAGCCCGTCGCGGTAAGAGAGGGGGGTCAAGCGGAACGGTCCCCAGCGAAAGAGCGCCCCGTGGGCATCGGAACCGCCAATGGCCACCACCCGTCGCGCTACACATGCTTTGTCCCAGAACAACAGGGTTTTCCGGCTGGGACCTTTCAGGGTCCAGGTTTTGAACAACAAGAAAAAAGAGACCATGCAGAACTGTTCTAACCCGTTCTTTCCATCGGGATGAAAAATTCCAGATACAGATTCCCGTGTAACCGGTCACCGAAAGATCGTTCCAGGTGTAGGCAATACTGTTATCCCGAAACGGCATCCCCTTTTCAAAGGGATGGGCGAGAAACCCGAAACCGCCCTTTTCCTTCACGTGATCAATAACCGACTGGGGCCTCAGGCCTTTTCCTCGCACCATCTCACTCAAATCAAAGGCCAGATAATGGTGAAAGCGCTTTCCCAGTTCAAGGCCCATCAGGACCAGTACGCCGCCATGATATCCCTCATATTCAACATGAAGGGTTTTTGCCATATAATCGTGATCATTAATAATAATAAAGTCAAGATTCGCCAACGCCGCGTGCCGGGCGATTTCGGGAACGGTTTTTTCGCCATCGGAATAGCGGGTATGGATGTGTACATTGCCGATATATTCGAAGTGATGTTCGCCCATTTCCTATTTCCGTGATCTTGATGAAGCCAACGCCCTAAGCCCCAGCCCCATGGGTTTCAGTAGGGCTGTCGCGGTAAGTGCCAGAACGCCCGCAAAAGAGAATACCATGTAAACCTTTTCCAGGATGGATATGGGACGGCCTTTCATTTCAGACATGAACAGGAGGTACACCGGGCCGGCCTCCAAAACCACAACCACGCCGATAAACAGGGCACTCACCATCATGTACAGAAGGCCGCCGAATCCGGTTGCCACCTGTCCGATATTTTCATGGTCAAACCTGGGATACATGGCGCCAAAGCCGATACCGAGGGACACAATACCCAATATCATCAGAAACATGGTGCCTGATGAGAGGAGCATCATAAACCGGGTGACTTCAAGAAAATCGTTGGTCACCACAATCAACACCAGCCCCAGGAAGAGCATGGGAACCAGGAAGAAGAAATACTTTCCCCACAGGTAACGCTTGAAGCTCATGGGAGAGGAACGCAGGATCCAGAACGCTTCCCCCTCGGCGCTCACAGCCGTGAAAACAAACCGCACCCCCACCGCCGCCAGGACGAAGCCGGCCAGCCCCATGTTCAGAAAAGCCAGTCCATTTTGAAGAAAGTCCAAGGGCAACGGACTTTTCTCCAACGGCAGGACCTTAAAATTATACACATACACCACCACCAGCGCGAAGAGGAGCAGCAACTGGGACCACTGGGTATTATCCCTGAAAAAAACCCGGATATCTTTGGCCATCATCACGGACAGATCCGACTTAAACG
>JABGPV010000420.1 GCA_018644785.1 Deltaproteobacteria bacterium
AAAGGGCGCTAAGACGAATTTGACCTGGATGCCGTTTTTTTGAGACCACAACCGCCAGATATCCACCAGCCACCCGTCGGCTACCCCTTTCTGGTCGCGGAAATAAAAGGGTGCGGTGTCTTGACCCACCGCCACGGTGATTTCCTTGACGGGCGCGGGGCCCTCCTGTGCTACAGACAAGGGCTTCCATGGCAGAAAGCCCAAAAAGCATACCAGGCAAATCACCAAAGCCCGGAATATTCCGGTGAACCCTTTTTCATAACAAGGCATTGTTGTCTCCTTAATAAGTCCCACTTTTATCCAATGTCTCCAATTCAACAACTGAAGAAAAGGTCAACCTTGATTTTCATTTAAACGCTTTAAATCTCGGCATCTATTTGATAGAATACCCCATTTGGACATATGTGAGAAGAAAAAAGAACAAGGTGAAGCTGGAACATGGCGATAAATGAATTGCTGGCAAGAATTGATGGCCAGCAAAAACGAATAAATGAGATGCGCCCTCTGGCCGATGAAACGGTTACTTCCCTGAGGAATTACTATAAGATAGGCCTTACCTGGTCAAGTAATGCCATGGAAGGGAACACGCTCACGGAATCCGAAACAAAAGTGGTCATTGAAGACGGCCTCACCATTGGCGGAAAACCGCTGAGGGACCATCTCGAAGCGTACGGCCATGCTGAAGCTTTCCAGGAAATGACGGCGCGGGTGCAAAAACGAAAAATTGCTGAAGATGATATTCTTAAAATGCATCATCTTTTTTACAGAAAAATTGACCCGGAAAATGCCGGTCTGTATCGAAGAAGCAAAGTCTTTATTTCGGGTTCACATTATCCGCTCCCTGATCCTGGCAAAGTTCCGGATTTGATGAAAGAACTTGTCGCAAACATTGAAAAAAACAGAAACAGGGAGCATCCGGTACTGACTGCGGCAAAATCGCATCTTGACTTTGTCTTTATTCATCCCTTTGTTGATGGCAACGGAAGGGTGGCAAGGCTTATTATGAACCTTATCCTTCTGCAAGAAGACTATAATATTGCATTGATACCGCCCCTGCTTCGGTCGGATTATATCGCATCCCTTGAGGAAGCGCGGAAAAACGACGAAGCTTTCTTAACGCTGATTTGCAGATGCGTATACGAGACACAAAAGGATTATTTAAGAATGATTGATTCTTCTTAGAAAGAGTCATTAAAATCGTACGCAGCACTATGGGTTTTTCTTGACTTTGGGTCTTATATTAGGACACTATATTAGCTCCAATATGCGAACTGGGAGGGAGTTTTATGACAACTTTGACACAGAAAAAAATTTCCATCAGCTCGGAACAAAAGCAATTCTTGGAGGATTATAGACAGTGGGGCTTTTCAGATCAAAGCAGCATCGTACGTGAGGCTCTTGCCCGCTATATCAGGGAGCTGAAAACAATTCACCGAAAAACCCAAATGGCCAAAAAAGCGAGGGAGCTCGTTTCTGAGTATGCAACAGATGAAGAGTTAACCGAATTTACTGATTTAGATGGCGAGGGTTTTCTATGAAACAGGGCCAGATATGGGAAATCAACCTAAGTCCAACCATCGGGGCCGAAATCGAGAAGAAACGGCCTGCTATAATCATAAACGACGATGCCATCGGAATCCTGCCGCTCAAAGTCATTGTCCCCATAACAGAATGGAAGGATCGTTTTCAGGGCGCCATATGGCTGGTGAGAATAGAACCAGACTACGAAAACAAACTTAAGAAGCCATCTGCCATTGACACCTTCCAAATCAGGTCGGTATCTACAAAACGGTTCTTGAGGAAGACCGGCTTAGTGTCCTCAAACGTACTAGGTGAGATAAAAGCAGCCATCAAAGCCGTCATCGATGCGGACTAAGGGCCTATTTCTGAAACGTCTCCAGAGATTCACACACATGCGCCGCCAGACCGGCGCCCGCTTCGCCGTATATGTTGAAAGCGGTGTTCACACCGGCTTCGCGCAGTGCTTCCACTTCGTCATCATAACGTGCCACGGCGGCAATATCCCCACGATATCCGATTTCTTTCAGTTTTTCGGCCGCATACAGCATGGCATCCAGGTTTGATAAGGCCAGAACCACCAGTTTCACAACGCCCTGGGGCGCAGGCAGCCCCCGCCAGAAATCGGGATCCATCACATCTCCCTCGTTTACACAGCGCCCCGCCTCCAGTTGCGAAGTAACGGTCTCCTCATTGAAATCGATGCCACTCACCACGTGACCAAATTTTTCCTGAAACCAATCATACGCCCCCACACCGACCCTCCCCATCCCAAGAACAACGATCTGCCACGGTACCCCGTCCATGGGCAACTCTTCCGAGTGACGGCGTTGGGTCTCGAGGCGCTTCAAGGGACGGCCGATTCGGGAAAATATCTGATCCGCATACTTGTTGAGGGGGGATGCCATAATCAGGGAAAGGGAGAGCGCGATGGCAATGACCACCAGCCATCGGGGATCCAGTTTTCCGCTCGCAACCGCCAGAGCCCCCACAATCAGGCCGAACTCGCTGTAGCTGGCCAGGTTCATTGTGATGATAAACGATGTTCTGGCCTTGAGGGTAAATCGTGTAAATATGAGAAAGTAAAGCAGCATTTTGAGCGGCAGCAGAAGCACCAGAACACCGGCTGCGGCAAGCCCGGACATATCCGGCAGTCCTGTCAGGCCGATCTCCAGAAAAAAGCCCACCAGCAGGATGTCCTTCACGCTCATGAGCGCATCGGCCATCTCTTTGGCCCGGGGGTGCGGCGCCATCAGCATGCCCAGGATCAGCGCCCCCAGGTCCGGTTTCAGGTGTACTACCTCAAAAGTATGCGCCCCCGCAATGAGTGCCAGAAATAGACCGAACAGAACCATCAGCTCGCCATGGCCCACACGGGTTAACATGGTCAGGAAAATCTTTCTGGCAAAGGGCAAAAGTGCGATGATCAGCAGCGCCCAGATTGAAGGCACCTTACCGGTAGAGGCCGTCAGGTAAATGACGGCCACAACATCCTGAATAATAAGGACCCCGATGGCGGTCTGCCCGTTAAGGGAATTCATCCGGCCGCTTTCATCAAGGATTTTGACAGCAAACACCGTGCTGGAGAAGCTGAGGGCAAAAGCCACCAGGAGCGCCGTATTGAAATCCGTCTCCATGAAAAAGCGCAACCCGGAATAACTCAGGCAAAAGAGAGCAAAACCGAAAACTGCTACGGTGAGGCCCATGTGCAGGGAAGCCCCGGCCCACACTTCGGGTTTAGCAAGGTCTTTGATTTTCAGCTTCAACCCGATGGTAAACAAAAGCAGGGTGACGCCCACATCCGAACCGGTCTTGAGAAGAGGCGTGGAGGTAAACCCAAAAGCGCTGAGTCCCAGACCGGCCAGCAGAAAACCCACCAGGGGCGGCAGGTCCAGCCGGTACAACAGGTACCCCATGAGGAATGCGACGGTCAGGATTACAGGATCCATACCCTACGTGTCACCGCTCCCAATCAAAATTCCACCGCATGGTGAACTGAACGCGGTGGTCCTGCCCCGTGGTGCTGCCATCCACCGCCGTGCTGCTGGTAACGGTGCGGCGGCCGAACATGTATTCCAGACCCACGTCAAAGGGAGGCCAGGGGCTCCAGACCAGGTTCATGGACGCGTATTGGGTCTGTTTGTAGGTTCCCGTACCGGCAGGGTTGGGCCACAGGTCGAAATCGCTGTCCAGACGCACCAAACCGTAGGTGGCCGAAGACCGAAGGGATTTGCTCCA
>JABGPV010000421.1 GCA_018644785.1 Deltaproteobacteria bacterium
CTTTCAATCGGCGACAAACCTCAAACCCGTCGATCCCCGGCATCATGATATCCAGAAGGATCAGGGATGGTTTTGCCTTTTGCGAAATGGTAAGGGCGCTTTCACCGTTCTTGGCAATGAGAAATTTGTGACCGGTTCCGGCCAGGGTTTCATGCAGCACCTGCAGGTTTGTGGTGTTATCATCCACCAGCAGAATGTGTTCAGGCTTTTCAGGGTTGTTTGAAGATTCCATTGTGTCACTGGTCATTTTACGCTCCTCAAGACCCGGCGGCTGCAGCCAGATCATCTGCCATTTCCAGAAGGCCATCAAAATCGAACCCATCAGCAAGATGGCTGATTTTTGCCCCGTATTCACGTAAGCCATCCGTTCTAGCCGTCAGTTCGACACCCAATTTGGACAGTTCCATTACATCGCCTATTTCAGCCGCATCTTTGATGCGCACCGCAATTTCTTTAGCCACATGGGGATCAATCTCTGCCGGTGTTTTCATGGCTTCGGGCGAAGGCGGATCATCCCCTTTAAGAGCCATCAATGCGGTCATGACCCGGCCGAGCTCATTTTTAAAATAGACAAACTCAGCCTCCGGCAAAGTCTTTCCCCCGTCTTTGAAGGCCTGTTCCACGGCTGCAGCCGCCGCCTGGAGCGCCTCAGCCCCCACATTGCCGCCGGCGCCTTTAATGGAGTGGGCCAGAATCTCAGCCTCTTCATACTTTTCACCATTCACCAGGTCCCGGAGGGTGTCTGCCGCATTTTCGAAATCCTGACGAAATCTTAAGAGAATACGGCGGTAGGATTTTTTGTTGCCCAGAAGCCGTTTGAGACCCGCCGCCACATGGATGATGCCGTCAAGCGCCGGCAAATCCGGTTCATCAGATGGGTCAGGGGACGTCACGTCCGTTTCAGTAGCGAGTTCCCGACCCGGGCGCTCCCCGGGGGGGTTCTTGACCCATTTCAAAAGGGTTTCAAAGAGCAACTCCGGATCGATGGGCTTGGAAACATGGTCGTCCATGCCCGCTTCAAGGGATTTTTCCCGGTCGCCGGCCAGAGCGTGTGCGGTCATGGCAATAATCGGAATGCGGATCTGATCTTCCCAATTTCGGATTTCACGGGTGGCTGCATATCCGTCCATGACCGGCATCTGCACGTCCATCAGGACTGCGTCAAAATCGCCCTTTTTCACGGCCTCAACCGCCTCCTGACCATTGTTGGCCAGTGAGACCTTGAGACCCGCGGCCGCAAGAATCTCGCCGGCCACCTGTTGATTGATTTCATTGTCTTCCACCAGCAGAATCTTTGCGTCCCGAATCCGCCTGAGCGCCCCCATCCCCGAAGCATTTTCCTGAACAACTCGAGAAGATCGGGGTGCCTCCCTGCCAAAGGCATGCATGATGGCATCAAACAGAACTGAAGGGTTTACGGGTTTTAAAAGAAATCCGTCCAACCCCGCTTCATCGGCCTGTTGCATCACCGTTTCACCGCCATAATTGGTCACCATGATAACGGCTGGAATTCGACTCAGTTGCGTGTTTTGCTTGATGCTCCGGGCCGCTTCAATACCATCCATTCCCGGCATTTTGTAATCCATGATCACCAGTTCATAGGGATGATCGGAATCGGCGCTGACAATCTCAGACAGACCTTCTTCTCCGGAAGAGGCCAAAGTCGGTTTGAAGGAAAAGGAAGCCAGAATTCCCTCCAGAATCTCCCTTGAGGTGGCATTGTCATCCACCACCAGAACCTTCATGCCCCGAAGGTCCGGTGACGGGCTGAATCGGCTCTGATCTTTTTCCCGCCCCAGGCCGAATACAGCCGTAAATATAAAGGTGCTCCCCCCCCCTGGTTGGCTTTCGACCCGGATGTCACCCTGCATCAGGTTCACCAGTCGCTTGCTGATGGTCAGCCCCAATCCGGTGCCGCCGAATTTCCGGGTGGTGGAGGGGTCGCCTTGGGTAAATGCCTGAAAAAGCCTTCCGATCTGTTCCCGGGTAAGGCCCAGGCCCGTGTCTCTCACCCGGAACTCCAGGGTCACCCCATCGTCATTTTGGGATAACAAATGGGCTGATATTACGATTTCCCCTGACGCCGTAAACTTCACCGCGTTATTGGCCAGGTTAATGAGCACCTGCCCAAGGCGCAGGGGATCCCCCACCAGGCGCCGGGGTGCATCCGGATCAATATCAAACAGAACCTCCAGATCTTTTCTTTCCTGGGCTTTTACCATGATCAGATTGGTCATGTTTTCAAGGACATCATCCAGGTTAAAATCCACGGCTTCCATGTCCAGTTTGCCGGCCTCGATTTTTGAGAAATCGAGAATATCATTGATAATCCCCAGGAGGGAATGGGCGGATAATTGAATTTTACCGAGATAGTCTTCTTGTTTGGATGTCAGATCCGTTTTGAGCGCCAGGTGTGTCATGCCGAGAACGGCGTTCATGGGCGTACGAAGCTCGTGGCTCATATTGGCCAGAAAACTGCTCTTGGCTTCGTTGGCGTCATCGGCCGCTTCTCTGGCCTCTTGGGCCTCCCGGGTCGCTTCCGCCAGTTCAGCCGTACGTTCTTCCACCAATTCCTTCAGATGCTCCTGGTATTGCCTTAAGTCCGCTTCCGCCTGTTTTTGCTCAGTGATGTCCCTCACAATTCCCTGGTAGACCAGGATGTGGCCATCATCGGTCCGCCGGGATGTGGCCGTAACCAGGCAGATCATCTGTTCGCCATGTTTTTTTCTGGCCCCCACCTCAAAATCCCTGACCGAGCCCGTCTGGTCGGTGGCCGCGACAAACCTGGCCACGTCTTCCCGATTTATATTGGTATCCCAGACATTCATCTGCATCATCTCGGATCGGGTATAACCAAAAAGATCGAGCATGGCCTGATTGGCATCAATCATTTCGCCGGTGCGATCACAGATGAATATGGCGTCCCGGGATTCTTCGAACAGCGTACGGTATTTTTTCTCGTTTTCCCGCAGGGCTTGATAAAAATTCACATTGTTAATGGCAGCGGATGTATGACTCACCATTCTGACGAGCCCCACGTCAGCATCGCCTTCCGCCTCAACCTCTGCCTGAAATGACCGCATGTCAGCCGTATTTCCCGCCGCCAGAAGGCCCAGGGGTTTCTCCGGTTCTCCGCCCAGGGGCAACAGAATATAATCGTCCATATCCAGTTTTCGGCCCAGCGCCTTTAACGGCTCCTCATGGCAGGTTTCGTTACAGATGATCCGTTGGGGCACATCCCGCAACTGTACAAGGATGGGATCATCCTCCGGCAGGCTCAGGGACTCAACGGCCGGACGTTTCTCTTCGTCATAATATCCATCTATGGCCTGAACCCGGAAAGCCTTTTCGTTGGTGTCATGCATGAGGATGAGACAACGCTCAAAATTGAGTTCATAGAGTACGAACTGAAGGGTGATCTGAAGGATTTCGGACAACTCGGTGGTGGTGGTGAGCTGCTTGCCCACTTCGTAGAGCTGTTGATAAAACAGCATCTGGGAATCCAGTTGCCCCTGGATACCGTAAAGTTCAACCTCGGTCTTGCTCAGGCGTTTCACCTGCCCGCTCAACTGCCGGTTTTCCTTCTGAAGTTTTTTAACCCGGCCTTCGGCCTCCTCAACCTGAGAACGAAGCGCCGCCAACGCCTTATCAGGATCCATTGCCGTCATGACAGGAAACCTCTTTTCAGGTTCTGCGAGGGTTAATAAACCGCTGCGATGACAGCAGTGTAATTATGAAAACAATTGAACTTCCCC
>JABGPV010000422.1 GCA_018644785.1 Deltaproteobacteria bacterium
GAACCGATTTATCGTGTCAGAGTATCTCAGATCATGGGGCTGCATGCCAGTGGCGGCGGATGGTTTGGAGGCCCTGGGCATGCTCAGGGAGGCAGTGTTATCAACAGCACCCTTTGATCTCATCTTGACGGATATTCAAATGCCCAAGATGGACGGCTTTGAACTGATCCCGGCGGTTCGAAAAATAGAGATCTTGAATGATGTGCCGATCATCGTCCTGACCTCTCTGGGTCGGCGGGGAGATGGTAAATTATGCAAAGATCTGGGTGTTGCGGCCTACTTCACCCAGCCGGTACGGCGGGATGATCTGCATCAGACCATTTTAAGGGTATTTGGGGGGCCGCCGGACTCGGCAACGGATGCAACCCGCACCCCGATCACAAAACACACCCTGGCCGAGGCCCAGCGAAAGAACGGGAAAATCCTTTTGGTTGAGGATTATCCCACCAACCAGCAGGTGGCCATGCGGCATTTGCGTGGCGCCGGTTACCATGTGGATCTGGCTGAAAACGGCAAACAGGGGCTGGAGGCGTTTCATCGCTGCGCCTACGACATCATATTGATGGATATGCAGATGCCCGTCTTGAACGGCTATGAGGCCACGGCAAGAATTCGAGAGCATGAACTGGAAGGCGCTTCCGGAGGCGCCGCTGATATGCGGGCGGCACGGGTTCCCATCGTGGCCATGACGGCCAATGCGACGAGCAGCGACAGGGAAAAATGCATGGCGGCGGGAACCGACGACTATATTGCAAAGCCCTTGACCAGGAAAGCCCTCCTGGCCATAGTGGAAAAATGGCTTCGTTCAAGTCCCGCGGATGATGTCGGAGACATCCGGGGTGCTGATCAAACCCGAACCGGCGAGGAGATCCTTGCCGTCTCCGGTGTGGGGGGTGAACCCGTGGAACCGGGAAATGAATTGCGTTTTGATGATGCACCCATGGATTATGAAGAGGCCCTGGCCGAAAATGACGGTGATGAGGCGTTTTTGATGATGGTGTTGGATGGATTCCTGGAACGGGCCGGAGCACAAATGGAGACCTTGCGGCAGGCCCTTAAAAACGGAGATGCGGAAAGGGTCCGGGAAGAGGCCCATGCCGTCAAAGGCGGTTCCGGTATCCTGATGGCGAATGCGCTGTCGGAGGTGGCCCTTGAGCTGGAAACCCTCGGACGGTCCGGCGCCCTGGAAGGCGGGCTTGAAGTGTTTGAAAGAATGGAAAGGGAGTTGCGTCTGCTCGAAGAATATTCACTGGAAAAGGGGCGAACAACATCATGAATGATAGGGAAGGTAGAAGGCTGATCCAGTTCCGCGGTTCCGGATATAAACATGACCTGGGTTGAAGATAGCGGTATTGAAAAAGGGCAGAGCCAAATCCGCCATGAGACAGGGTTGCCTATCCGTCGCAATCCTGAATGGACAGATGTCGGTTTCGGCAAAGATTACAATGATTTTCCTTTTAAGGAGGAAACCGTCTGCCCCGTCACATCCCTGCCAATTACAACGAGACCCGAATGGACCGATATCCGCATCGATGACCGTTATTTCGTATCTTTCAGATTAATAGGAAAAGCTATATTGTGTACGGTTCTAAATGGTATTCTCAGCAAAACCGGCTCACAAAAGTTACTTGCTGAGCGTGAAAGGATTCTGATTGAAGCAGACCTGGTGGATAAAAAATATACCGAGATCGTGGACTATTCCATGTACGAGGGATATCCTTCAAAAGAAATCCGCATGAGGTTTACAAATTTTCTACTCAAAGAAGCTGAAGCAGGCAATCTTCTTGGATTCTGGATATTTAACCCCCCTTTGTTCATAAAATGGATGTTCAGCGTCGGCATGAAAATGTATAAAACACCTGTCCCTGCAGGCATTGTCCGGGATTATAAGGAAGCCATGGGAAATGCCGTTAACGTGCTTGAGAAGAGCGGCGTTGATGTGGGTGTAAGACAATACAGGCGGTTTACGAAGGATGAATGGGGCCTTGAATGGGACGATTACGGCACCCGTTTCGAATTGATGGGAGATGACATCATATACACAGTCCCACATGGGGTCATGAAAGAGTGTCATGTAAAAAAAATCATGGATCTTCATGAAAAGGTCCTTGAAGAAACGGGGTTAATGGAAAAGGGATCTTACTATCGCATCATAAACTGGGAAAATCTGGAGAAAACCACATGGAAAGCCAGGAAGATGTATATCGATGCCATAAGAGATTCGAACGGTAAAGTTCCTTGCAAACTGTCGGTAATATTCGGCCTGAACAAATTTATGAGAGCAATCATTGGTTTCAGTAAACAATTTGTCCCTATCCCTGTGGCCACGGCCCGTAATTTCGAAGAAGCGATGGCAGTCATTGAAAGAGAAAGGAGAGTTGGACCCGGATCGCGGGTTGTCGAAAACAGGAAACGGGCGAAAGAAGGCGTTGATAACGAGAAAATAGAAAAATACTCCCACGAACTGCTGCAATATATGGGCAACATCAACTGGGACCGGGAAGGAGCCGAAAGGGAAGAGATCAGCGATTCCCATCCCTTCAAGGCGGTTTTTGATGCTATTTCAATCATCAAGGAAGATGTTGACGACCTGTTCCGACAGCGGATACAGGCAGCGCAAGAGATTAAGCGATACAGTGAAAACTTGGAAGATATGGTTGAAGAAAGAACAGATGCTTTAAAGAAATCAGAAGGCGAACTTATTGGAAAAAAGAGGCAGGCCGAAGAAGCCACCCGCGCCAAAAGTGAATTTCTTGCCAACATGAGCCATGAGATAAGGACCCCTTTAAACGGTATCATCGGCTTGGCGGAATTGGCCATGGATACCAGCCTTGATGATGATCAGAAGAACATCTTTCATGCGATCAATACGGAAGCCGGCGCTCTGTTGGAAGTGATCAATCGCGTTCTTGATTTTTCCAAAATAGAGGCGGGAAAGCTTGAGATTGAAGAGATCTCTTTTGACCTGAGATATCTGGTTGAGGAAGTCGCGGGAAGTCTTGCCCACAGGGCAGAGCAAACGGGTCTTGAGATTGCTTCCTTTATAGCGCCTGATCTTCCATCTCGATTCATTGGGGATCCGGGCAGGCTGAGACAGGTACTGGCAAATCTTACGGGCAATGCCCTGAAGTTTACCAAGGAGGGTGAAATATACATAAAGGTAGAGATGGTAGAAGAACTTGAAAACAGGGCCAAGGTCCGCTTTTCAATAAACGATACCGGCATTGGAATACCAATAGATAAACAGACAACCATTTTCGAGAGCTTTGCTCAGGCAGACGGGTCAACCACGAGGGAATACGGGGGAACCGGTCTCGGGACCACCATCTCAAAACAATTGGCGGAACTGATGGGCGGAGAAATTGGTGTAGAGAGTGAGGAAGGTAAGGGGAGCACATTCTGGTTTACTGCGGTCTTTGGCAAAGAAACGGGGCGGGAAGTCGCCCTGTCCAAAGAAGATGTTGATTTTAGTCATTTAAAAGTGCTTGTAGCTGATGGAAATCAAACGAACCGATTTATCGTGTCAGAGTATCTCAGATCATGGGGCTGCATGCCAGTGGCGGCGGATGGTTTGGAGGCCCTGGATATGCTCAGGGAGGCTGCATTATCCGCGGCATCCTTTGATCTCATCTTGACGGATGTTCAAATGCCGAAGATGGACGGTTTTGAACTGATCCCGGCCGTTCGAAAAATAGAGACCTCGAATGATGTGCCGATCATCGTCCTGACCTCTCTTGGCCGG
>JABGPV010000423.1 GCA_018644785.1 Deltaproteobacteria bacterium
AAGAAGGGCTCTTTGGGACTGAAGAGCAGGAAATTATTACGCCGGCCATCTCTCAGGCGCGTCAGCAGGGGATTTCCGTGGAAGGACCGTTTCCCGCAGACACCCTGTTTCACCAGGCCGCTGCCGGTCGTTTTGAAGCGGTGGTTGCCATGTATCATGACCAGGGACTTATTCCACTGAAACTCCTTCACTTTTCCGATGCGGTCAATGTGACACTGGGCCTGCCCATCATCAGAACCTCTGTGGATCATGGCACCGCTTATGACATTGCCGGGACCGGCCGGGCCGATCCTTCGAGCCTCAAAGCCGCCATTATCATGGCCACAGAAATGGTCAAAAACAGAGCCGTTTTAACTCAGAAACCTGAATCCGGAACCCAGACCTGATATGTCCATCGATACCCTTAAAATTAGAGGCGCCCGTCAGCATAACCTCAAAAATATTTCCGTTGACATCCCCCGGAACCGGTTTGTGGTCATTACAGGGCTTTCCGGGTCGGGCAAATCGTCCCTTGCTTTTGATACCATCTACGCTGAGGGACAGCGTCGGTATGTGGAGTCTCTCTCCGCCTATGCCAGGCAGTTTCTGGAGCAGATGGACAAGCCCGATGTTGATGCCATTGAGGGGCTTTCCCCGGCCATCTCCATTGAACAGCGCGGGTTCAGCCGCAACCCCCGTTCAACCGTGGGAACGGTTACGGAAATATACGACTACATGCGGGTTCTTTTTGCACGGGTCGGGCAGCCCTATTGTCCGGAATGCGGCATTGAGATCAGCTCGCAAACCATCCAGCAGATTGTAGACCAGATTCTGGCTTGGGAAGAAGGAAGCCGGATTCAAATCATGGCGCCCCTGATGGAAAATCGAAAAGGCGAGCACCTGCGGTTGCTTCTGTCTCTTCGAAAAGACGGGTTCACCCGGGCGAGAATTGACGGGAAAGTACATCTTCTGGACGACGACATTGTACTGGAAAAAAATCGAAAGCATACGATCCAGGTGGTGGTAGACCGGCTGGTGATAAAACCGGAGATTCAGCGACGTTTAACGGACTCCATGGAACTGACCCTTTCCATGGGAGATGGAAGGGCTGTGGTGGAAGTGATGGGGTCAGGGGATGTTTTTTTTAACCAGAAGGCCGCATGCCCCAAATGCGGGCTCAATATGCCGGAGTTAACGCCTCAGATGTTTTCGTTTAACAATCCCGCGGGGGCGTGTTCGGAATGCAGTGGGCTGGGCACAAAGCGGGCATTTGATCCGGCATTGGTTGTTTCCGACCCCGCCTTTACCCTTCCGGGTGGTGCCATTACCGCATGGCCCAAACGCTTTTCCGGCTACTACCTGCAGATGCTCTCGGCCGTGCTGGACCATTACGGGATTGACCGGAATCAGCCTTTCAAGGATATTCCAGCGGAAATCCAGGAGGTGATTCTGCATGGTTCCGGCAGGGAAAAAATTCCGTTCGAATTCAAAACAGCCCGCCGGAAACATTCGCGGAACCGTCCCTTCGAAGGGGTGATTCCAAATCTTGAACGTCGTTATCGTGAGACCAACTCTTATCGTGTGCGGTATGATATCGAAAAGTACATGAGTATTCGACCCTGTGCCATTTGTCAGGGCGCCAGGCTTAAAGCCACCAGTCTGGCGGTCCGTGTGGGCGGCAGATCCATTCACGAGCTCACGGCCCTCTCCGTAGACGGGGCATATGGGTTTTTTGAGAATCTGGTGCTGGGGTCCAGGGAAAAAATGATTGCGAAAGGGGTGCTCAAGGAAATACGGGAACGGCTGGGGTTTTTAAGGAGTGTGGGTCTTGAGTATCTAACACTGGACCGTGCTTCCGGTACCCTGTCAGGGGGAGAGGACCAGCGGATTCGACTGGCCACGCAGATCAGTTCCAGACTCGCGGGTGTGCTCTATGTGCTGGATGAACCGAGCATCGGCCTGCACCAGCGGGATAACCTGAGGCTGCTCAAAAACCTGAAGGAGTTGAAAGAATTGGGAAATACGGTTCTGGTGGTTGAGCACGATGCAGAAACCATCCTTATGGCGGATCATGTCGTCGATATGGGACCCGGTGCGGGGATAAAGGGGGGGAAAGTGGTCTTCAGTGGGCCACCCAGTGCATTGATCGGGTCTCAAGATTCCCTCACAGGACAGTATCTGTCCGGACAGCGGATTATCCCGGTTCCCACAACCAGAAGAAAGGGAAACGGCAATGCCCTTTTGATCAAAGGCGCACGACTCAATAATTTGAAGAACATTTCAGTGAAAATTCCCCTGGCCACCTTCACCTGCGTCACCGGCGTGTCCGGATCCGGAAAAAGCAGCCTGATTAACGGCACCCTTTACCCGGCCCTCAGCCGTCATCTCTATGGGGGAAAGGCGCCGGTAGGGCCCTTGGATATGCTGAAGGGCATGGAACATCTGGATAAAGTGATCAACATCGACCAGAGTCCCATCGGCAGGACCCCTCGCTCGAATCCGGCGACCTACACCGGGGCGTTCACACATATTCGGGATCTTTTTTCCATGCTGCCGGAATCCAGAGCCAGAGGGTATAAGCCCGGCCGTTTCAGCTTCAACGTAAAAGGGGGGCGATGCGAAGCCTGCAAGGGAGACGGCATCAATCGGATTGAAATGCATTTCCTGCCGGATGTCTATGTTACCTGCGAAGTTTGCGGGGGGTTGCGCTACAACCGGGACACCCTTGAAATCAAATACAAAGGGAACAATATCGCGGAAGTGCTGCACATGACCGTGAACCAGGCCCTGGCTTTTTTTGAGGCCATCCCGCCCATTCAAAAAAAATTGAAGACCCTGGTGGATGTGGGGGTGGGGTATATCAAACTGGGACAGCAGGCCACCACCCTTTCAGGGGGTGAAGCACAACGCATCAAACTCTCCAGGGAGTTGAGCAAACGAAGCACGGGAAAAACATTTTATTTGCTGGATGAGCCGACCACCGGGCTCCACTTTGCCGATATAGAGAAATTGTTGGAGGTATTAAACCGGCTGGTGGAGAGAAAAAACACGGTTGTGGTCATAGAACATAACCTGGATGTGGTCAAGGGCGCCGATCATGTGATCGATCTGGGCCCTGAAGGCGGTGCGGGGGGCGGGCAGGTAGTAGCGGCCGGAACACCGGAAGCGATTTCAAAAATAGAGACATCTTATACCGGGCAGTATTTGAAGAAGATGCTGTGAGCCAATATACAATAGTCGTTTACGGTCCAAGAAACCGGGGGTTTTCGTTCCCAGCGCCAGCGTGGGAACCAGATTCATGGTGTCCCCCCAATTAAGATGTTGGGCATTTTGTATATCCCCACTTTTGTTTTCAAATAGTCTTATTCTCTATTACTCTCCGATAATTCCCACCAGTTCTTCCGAAGCTCCCGGTTCGTATTCTTTTGGAATGAGATTCAATATTTCCTTCTGTTCTTCGTGAGTAAATATCGGCAACAATATCCTCTCACCGCCGTTTTTCTTTCCGGCCTTGTTTATGATTACCGTATGTAAGTATCGCGTGAAATATCATGGACTTTTATTTTCTCAGGGAAATCTCTCACTGTTGTTATAATTTCCATTTTGTTGCCTCGCTATTTAATGATTTATTCAACATGGCATCAAATGATTGGGTATATTACTACCTAAAACTTGCAAGCGCCTCTTTTGCCGGAGATACAAGGCATCAAGCGCGCAGCCGTATAACATAC
>JABGPV010000424.1 GCA_018644785.1 Deltaproteobacteria bacterium
GGCCATGCACCAGTAGACATCTTCAGGGTGGATATCCAGAATATATTTGGAGGTTCCGGTGGCGTAGGCGAGATATCCGCCCGTACTGTGCTGACACCCTTTTGGTTTTCCCGTGGTGCCGCTGGTATACATCAAAAACAGGGGGTCCTCCGCCGGAATGGGTACGGGCGCGACCCTGGCGCCATAATAATCTTTCAGCAGGTCATTGACAAAATAGTCACGGTTTTCAACCATGGGTGTCGGGCTTGAATATTTCCCGGGATAACGTTGCCATACCAGAACCTTGTCAACGGTCTGGCCATCCGCTTCCGCCAGTTTCAGGGCGATGTCGGCATTCTGTTTGTGGTCCAGAAGCTTGCCGCTACGGTAATAGGCATCCGTGGTAATCAGAACTCTGCTCTGGGAATCCACAATCCTGTCGGCACAGGCGCGGCCGCTGAAACCGCCAAATACTTCCGAATGAATAATGCCTAAGCGGGCGCACGCCAGCATGGTGATAGGAAGCTCGGCGCCCATGGGCATATGAAGGGTTACACGGTCGCCTTTCTTCAGGCCTGCAAAGTCTCTCAGAACGGCAGCGAACTCATTGACGCGAACATAGAGTTCCTGGTAGGTGATGTGTTCGGTTTTTTCATTTACCAGTTCCGGAACGAAATGGATGGCCGTCTTGTTCTTGTAATTCTTGAGATGCCGGTCAATGCAGTTGTAACTGGCGTTGATCTTTCCGCCGACGAACCACTTCCAACAGGGTGCGTCACTGGTATCAAGGATGGTATGCCAATATTCGGACCATTCCAGAAGGTCCGCATATTCTTTGTAGCAGTTGGGGAAATTCTCCAGACTGAACCGTTCGTAGATCGTCTCGTCAGTCATATTGGCCTGGGCAATGAATTTCGCGGAAGGATAATAATAATCCTCTTCCTGCCAGTGAACAGCAATCTGCGCTTCAGAAGTTTCCACACTTTCTTTTTCCGACATGCTTGCATCCTCCTTGTTCAAATTAAACAGGTTTAGTTGCAAAAAAACAGTCGTTCTTTAGAGAGCAAAAACCATTAAAACGGCCGTTTTTTCCCCAACATTTCTAAAACACTTCTCTAGGCCGATTACTTTTTAAATTGGATTAGTTCAATTTGTCAATGAAAATTTTGGACAACGATCCCGCAAGTTTTGTGAAAAAAATCACATGGATGCTCTAATCTTGATACAATGACGCGCTTTTTAGCACTTTTGGAAATGGTGCGTCACCTTATAAAGCGGCGGAGGGAATGAAAGGGTGAAACCTCTAATGCGGTTCATCAAAGCGGCAGCTCAAGACGACCATATTGTCTTCAAACACGCTCTTCACCTTGTAGGGCAGGGTTTTGAACAAATGAATCATTCCGAGATTGCTCGGCGACGTGATGGCAAACAGACCGGAAATGCCGTTTTCAAGTGCGGCCTGGGCCAACTTGAGCAGAAGGATTTTTCCGATTTTTTTACTTTGATATTCCCGGCTGACGGAAAAAGCCACCTCCGCCATGTTGGTTGAAGGAACCAGCAGGTATTCACCGAGGCCGATAACCCTTCCGAAACCAACTTCTCCAACAACGGCCAGTATGGTCATATCATTTACATAATCGATATGAAGGATATCCGCGAGTTCGTCTTTGAAAAAGCTGTGTTTTTCATGAAAAAACCGGGCGACCACATCATCTTTGTTCAAACTGTAGAAGTGTTCCTGGATTCGTCGTTCATCCACGGGTTTTGCCGGCCGAAAGACCACTTTTTCACCGCTGATTTCCCGGGTTTCTTCCAGCTTGAAAGGGTAAACACCATGAATGGATTCTTTTAATGTACGTTCGGGGCCCAGCAACCCCATTTCTTTCGCCTTTAAAAACAGTTCTTCCCTGAAATCAGGGTGCGCAATACTGATCATGGCCATGGCGCGTTCCTGGAGGCTTTTTCCAAAAAGGCTTACGACCCCATATTCGGTCACCACATAATGCGCATCCCCTCTCGGTACCACGACCGCGGTGTTTTCGAGCATGGGGACAATTCTGCTCTCGGTTCCTCCCGCATATGTGGAGGTCAGTAACACGATGGACTTGCCGCCCGGGGAGCGGGAGGCGCCTCTCGTGAAATCGAGTATGCCGGTTACCGCTGAATAATAATTGTGAGACAGCGCATCGGCGGCCATCTGTCCCGTCAGATCCATGGACATACCCACATTGATGCACACCATTTTGTTGTGTCTCGCGATGATGCCGGGATCATTCACATAATCAGAAGGGTAGAAATCGATGGAAGGGTTATCATGGATATACTCATAAAACAACTGGGTGCCGATGGCGCTGCTGGCGACCAGTTTTCCGTCATTAAACCCTTTTTTGCGGTTTGTGATCACACCGCGAGCCACCAGGTGCATGATGTCGTCCGTAATATATTGGCTGTGGACACCCAGATCCTTCTTATGGGAAAGTGCCAGCAACGTGGCCTGACTTGACACACCCGGCCCAATCTGAAGGGTTGATCCATCATCGACCAATCTCGCTGCAAACTGGCCGATGGCATTGGCGGTCTCCGATTCCGGCATCGGGCTGATGGTCAGCAATTCCTCATCATGCTCAACAATGACATCCACATCGTCCACATGAATAAAACTCTGGCCCAGGACCCGCGGCATCCTGGAATTAACCTGCGCGATGACCATATCCGCATTCAAGGCTGCCGACTGTGTGATGTCCACAGAGACGCCCAGACTCATCCAACCGAAGTCATCCGGAGAAGAAACCTGGATCAGAGCCACATGAATGGGCAACTGCCTGCTCTTGAAAAGTCGCGGAATCTCCGAAAGGTTGATGGGGGTAAGGAATCTCATTTCCTGTCGCATACCGCTGGTTTTTGCGGAGCCGAGATAAAAGGATCTGATGTTCATGGCCCTGCACATGGTCTTATCCGCGATCAAACTCAGCGGGGATCTCTCAAGGGCCATCAACCTGACGATTTCAATATCTGAAAAACAACTGGAGGTTTCCGCAAGGGCTTTGACGAGGTGCTGCGGTTCACCGCAGCTGGAGCCGATAAAAACGCGCTGACCGCCTTGAATCAGCCTCACCGCGTCAGAAGCACTTTTTTTCTTCTCAACATAATGATCGGCCCAGTGGGTTTTTGTTGCCATGTTTTTACCGGCTGTTTATTTTAGGGTACGGTTGCCAGGGTGCACCCGGTGAACGGAAAAGCATGCCCATAAACTACATCAACTTTGGAGATTATCAGAAAGAGAAGAAAAGTTGTACTTTTTTATTATTCTGTGATATCTCTTCCGTCAATTGGGGCAGTGGGTGTAATAGAAGGTTTGCAGCCACCTGAAAATCAACAACATCAAAGACTGAAACCTGATGAAATATTTCACCTGGATCCTATGAAAGATGAACTGACCCATCAAGTTGATACGCTGCTCTCAGAAGGCAAAAGCAGATTTCAAATCTGGAAGCGGCTTAAAAACAGCGAAAATGCGGGTGCTCTGAGGCATTGTTTGAACAATAAGGCCCTTCTGAAGGATAAGAAGGCGTATAAGTATCTGAACATCTTCCTGACTTTGATCCTTCTATTCGTAACGACCAGTAAAATCCTGGGGGTTGTTCTTTTTGCAAAAGGTATTTATATTTTTGTTTCTTTGATTGTCCCCATGATAAACATGTACATTCTGAAAGAAGTTTTCTTCT
>JABGPV010000425.1 GCA_018644785.1 Deltaproteobacteria bacterium
TGTGATAGTTCGGACAACTCAGCCAAAACCGTCAATCTGGCATTGTACATTTCAGTTCTCAAAACCTGACCAGGGCCAAATCCTTGTTGTTGACCAGCGAACCTTGGCCCTCTGTTACCATTTCTACCCCATCCTTGCGCAATTACAACGGATGACAGTAAAAAGATCAAACCGACCACCAGGACCAACCTCATTTTAAATAAACGTTTCATCATAACCTCCATTTCATTATATCTGAAAAACCGAACTTATCGGTTCATGTTTAGTTTATACTGAATTCTATCGCACGTCATGTGCCAAACAGCCCGCCGAGTAATTCAAAAAACATCAATTAACTGTTATAATAACGTATAAATTCAGAAACAGATCAATGCCAGGTGTCAATTCGATAAAATTCTCCAATGGAGGCCACCCTTTACTGGCTATTATCTATCCGGGATAGCAGGATAGAAAAGCAACAATGGATACAAATTATCCACATGTTGTGCCTGTCTCCACGTAAGATGAAATCGTGTCATGGAAAGAGCAGGGTGGATTCCCACTTGTCTCCCTGTTTTTTGAAGGTGTTACGATGATGCAGGCGATATTCACCATTTTGCCAGAATTCAAAATAGTCGGGTAAGAGCCGATATCCTCCCCAGAAATCCGGTAAGGGGACTTGATCGGGATATTTCTGCTGGAAATATTTATATCGTTCCTCAAGCAACGGCCGGTTTTTCAAAGGTTTGCTTTGACGAGATGCCCAGGCCCCCCACTGGCTTTCCTGTGGTCGACTTTGAAAATATTGCTGTGAACTTTCGTCAACAATCCTTGTCGCCGTACCTTGAATCCGAACCTGTTTACCAAGAGCGTCCCAGTAAAAAAGCAGGGATGCATGTGGATTGGCATCCAGTTCTTCGGCTTTTCTACTTTCGAAGTTGGTGTAGAAGACAAAACCCTGAAGATCCCACTCCTTGAGCAGAACAATGCGGGCGGAAGGACGTCCGCTCTGATCGGCTGTCGCAAGTACCATGGCAGAAGGTGTGTTGACGGACAACTGCTGGGCTTCTGAGAACCATGCCTCAAACAGAGAAAAGGGCGATTTTTCATTCTTCATAAACACATTCCTCCACAATCATTGTTCTGCACGAAGGATACGGTCTGTTTCAGGTCGGCGAATTCTGCTTGACCCCTTTTGGAACGCCTTTTTCGCAGGGAACCTTGGTTTGGCACAGGCCGCAGCCATACCCCTGGAATTTAAATTTTTCCGTCACGTATTTCCCACAGGTGCCTCCTGCATGATCCCAGCATATTTCTTTGTCATGCCCATTTTCAGTGATGGCATCAACAGGACAGCGTTTGGCGCAGGCCATACATTTGCCGGTGGCATAATACAGGCAATACTCATTGTGGTTTTGATACGGTCTTGGTGATGGGGGGATCTGCAACCGGGCGACGACGGTTCCCATGCGATGGGCTTTACCCCTGTATGTGATCAAGCCGTCACATAAACCAAAGGTGCCCAGGCCCGCAGCGTAGGCGGCATGCCTTTCGGACCAGTTTGAGGCATAGAATATTTTTGTGGTGAATTGCAACTGATAATGCGAGGTTAAAAGAGGCGCCAGCGCATCAATTTGTCGTTTCATCAACTCGTCGGCGACGTGTTGGCGTAGTTTCTCATTAAAGGCTTCTCCGGGAAATCTGGCCATCACCCAACGGTCGGATGGATAAAAGTCTTCCGCGCTATTGTCTTTTCTGGTGGCTTCGCGTTGCAGAAGTGCCCAGGTGATCACCGTCAGTTCCTCTGGCTCTGCCGGGCTGTTCTCAAATTCAAGGTTGAAGATTTCCTGGGGTGTAAAATGGAACTCTCCGACATGCTCCTTGTAACTCTCAAAAAGCGGATCGGCACCTGCGGCAAACCCTATAATCGCTTCTTCCCAGGCGGGTTCTCCCGATTCCAATTGCATTGTATTTTCAGGCGAATTCTTGATAAAATCTCTGATTATTTGTTCAACATCTTTTTGAGTCGTCATTTATTTCCTGATTATTTGAGAGTTTCAATCAAACCTATCTAGAATCTCATTTTTTCCTGCGGTGGGCAATAACAGATCACAGGTTGAGTTCCCGCTTCGAGCTTCAGATGAAATGCGGCCTTGTCGGACAACATTTTCGAGACATTACTTTCGGGATCATTGAAGTCACCGCAATGGATGGCCTGTCCCTCACAACAAATGACACAAAAGGGATCAAGGCCTTCATCAACTCGATGGACGCACAGATCACACTTTTCGACGAGCCCCGTTTCCTCACTGAAAACGATGGCATCGTAAGGGCACTCATCCATGCATGCCTTGCAGCCGTCACAGAGATCGCCATTCAGAACCACCGGGCCATCCTCTCTTTTTATGAGGGCTTCTGGGGAGCAGGCACCCACACAGGGTGGGTTATCACAGTGCATGCAGGTTCGGGGCAGAAAATTCATTGTCAGGTTCGGGAAAACCCCTTGCGGCGTATCCTTTATCTTTACTTTTTGGGTTTCCACCCAAATCCAGTTGCCTTCCGCCGGATCATGTTCCTTGTTACAAGCTACAGTACAGGTATCACATCCGATACATCGCTCTTGATCAAAAACCAATCCCAATCGTTTTTTCACTTCTGTACCTCCTTGTATTTTACAACTTCGACAGCGTTGTCGTTCATGTGCATATTCGGTTCGAAAACGGCAGCCTGGACAGGGTTAACGACGTCATGGGTCAAGGCATTGAAGCCACCCTCCTTGAATTGTTCGAACCACCACCCTTGATAAATGTTGACCGTACCGGGGACGACACCTTCTGTGACCCTGGCTTTAAGGGTTGCCCGGCCTCGGTCATTGAAAACGGTTACCCAATCATCAGCGATAATATCACGCGCTTTAGCGTCTATGGGATTAATATCGACCTGAGGTTCCGGATTCAGTTTCAGCAACGAATCCACGTTTGCGAAACTGGAATGGTGCCGAAAGCGATGATGCCCTTGAACATATGCCAGAGGATATTTTCCTTTGGCCGGCGTCAACGGGGTTTCGTATGGTTCCAGATAACCGGGGAGCGCCTGGCCTACCTCATACAGGTTTTCGGCGTATATCTCCATTTTCCCCGAAGGCGTCGAATAGGTCACATCAATCGTATCCCCTCCCAGGTCAATAAAATCCAACAGCATCGCGCCTTCCTTCAACTTCTCCTGCGTAATCCCCTGCATTGATGATTTTTCAGGATCGAGAAGAATATCAATAAATCCCTCTTCACCCTGGGAAAAGTACTCTTCAAAACCAAACCTTTTACCCAGTTCAGAGGCAATATCAACGTCGGATTTGCATTCGTAAAGGGGTTCTATGACCTTTTGCTGGAGCTGAACGTAGGGATAAGGAAAAGGCAGAAAGTCCGAAAACTCCAGAAAACTTGCGGCAGGCAGCACAATGTCGGCGTAGCGGGCAGTGTCAGTCATAAATAGGTCAGCCACCACAATGAAGTCCAACTTGGGGAACAGTTCGTTAATGATCTTATTGCTATTGACGCACTGGTTTAGAAAATTCAGAAAAGCGAAAAAAACCGCCTTAACCTGGAACGGGTTCCCCGAAATAACAGACTCATAAAGATTCAGAATACCAAGTC
>JABGPV010000426.1 GCA_018644785.1 Deltaproteobacteria bacterium
TAACCCTTTCACTTATGGAGGAATTCAGATAAGACCCTGATGTGCCGGTTCTCCTCTTGGATGATTTGATCCAGTTTGGCCAGGACAGCATCCCCTTGGATGAAAGATCCCATCATTTCGTAAAAGATCACCGTGTCTTTTTCAAAACCCAGCGCAATCTTCAAGACTTCCTTTAAATCGACTATCGTGGAAAGATCCCATTCCTTTAAGGAAAAGGTTTGGTCCCCCACTATCTCCAAGAGCAAGGATTGGCCCATTTCCCCCACTTGGGAATTCACGCGCTCTTCCTTGACGGTTCCCTTCAGGTCGGAAAACCACCGAAGATGTTCGGATTCTTCATCGGCCAGCCGTTGAAGCAAAGAAACAAGGGAAGGATCTGAAACCTTCTCTGATGCATCACGGTAAACCTTTTCGCCGTTTTTTTCTATCCGGATGGCGAATTCAATGATCTCTGACATGGTGAACATAACGCCCTCCCATTCAACTTGGATCTTCTTCCACAGTCACCCTTCACTTTTCACTCTTCCCAACGCCCGCTGACCTAAACTGGAGTGTAAAAGTGGTTCCCCCCGAAACAAAGCAGTCCTCCGGCCGGCTGCAGTGGCTGCACTCGCTGATGGTGCCCGGGCATAGATCGGTTTCTTCCGGGATAAATGGACAGCGGGTGGATGTCATCCTGATTTTGAAGCCATACCGTTCGGCAAAGATTTTCATGCGCAGCAGGTCGGCGCCTTTTCCGCCGGCATTGAAATCAAAAGCCCTTTTGGAAGAGTATGCCAGGGTGTCCTGGGTGGCAAAAAAGCCTTCAAAGATTCTTCTCTGCGCATCTTCGATAATGCCCACCCCGTAGTCGCGCACCACCGCCTGCACCATGCCATGGATCTGCGTCACGGTGACTTCAACTTTTCCTTCATCCGGAGTGTTTTCCACAGCATTTTTGATCAGGCCGTCAATAACCTTCTGCAACGGCTCCAGGGGGATCGAAATGGCGCGCGTGGGTTTAAGCGTTTCCATGATCTGAACATTGCGATGAGAAAACAGGGGCTTGAGTACTTCCAGCCGTTCTTGTACAACCTGGTCCAGCGCCAGAAGCTGTGACGTCATCTCCTTCGGTCCGAAGATGTCATCGATGCGTTTTCGAATGGTTTCAACGATTTCACCGTCACCGACCTGTTCTGCAACAAGGGTTTCCAGTTCGTCGGCACACAAATCGACCATCTGGCTCAGCACGTGGTGGGGTTCATAGTGCCGCACCCGCATGATGTCTTCCACCTGGTTTTGAATCTCTATGATCCGGTCCAGGTTCCTTTCTCCTCTCGCAAGGGTGTTTTCCCAGTTTTTGTCAGGGAGAAGAGCCAGTTTTTTGGCAATGATGTTCAATGATCCGGAAAGCACTGAAACGGGGGTTTTCAGTTCGTGGGACAGGTGGTTGATGACTTTGTCCTTTGCCCGGTTCAGGCTCGATACTTCCCGATAGGCTTTTTTCACTTCCTCTGAGAACCGGGCATTTTCAATGGAGAGTTCAACGGTTGCCGCCACGAGGCTCAGGAGTTCCATATCCCCTTGGTCAAACTTCCCTTTTTTCTTGTTGATGGCGCATAGAACACCGATGATCCGATCCCTGCTTTTCAATGGGACCAGGAGCAGGTTACGGGTTTGGTAGCCCATAATTTCGTCCCGTTCCCGGTGGATGGCGGGATCTGTCAGGGTATCATGGATGATCATGGGTTTACCGGTTTTGATGACCTGTCCCGCGATGAGTTTGTCAATGGGAAATCGGATTTCTTTAACCCTCCTCTGTGTGGCCATATCATCGTAAGCGGCACCGATGAAGAACAGTTCCCGGTTCTCTTCATCCAGCAGGGTCACCAGCGCCCCTTCAGAATCCATAAGACGCTTTATCTCATTGCTCACGAAATCCAGAAGTTCCCCCAGATCGGGGTATTCCGGGAGGGCCGTGCTGATGCGAAGGAGTGCTTCATTGGTTTTATAGGCGTTAATGATCTCCTCTGAAAATCGACCATTTTCTATGGAAAGTACGACTGTCCCCGCGATCATATTGAGGAGTTCCATGTCCGATTCCTCAAAAACGCCTTCCTTCTTGTTGCGCACGCACAGGGCGCCAATGATGCGGTCTCCGCTTCTCAAAGGGACTTCCAACAGGTTTCGGGTATGATATCCTAAAATTTCATCCACACCCGGAAAAAAGCTGGGTTCCCTGGATGTATCGGGAACGATAATGGCTTTTCCCGTGCGGATCACTTTCCCCGCAACGCTCTTATCTGCCGGGAACCGGATCTCCTTGATGCGTCTCTGGGTGGCGCTGTCGTCGTAGGCCGCGCCCTTGTAGAAAAGTTCGCCCCGTTCCTCGTCGGCCAGGACCACCAGGGCGCCCTCTGTTCCGAGAAGTTCTTTGATTTCCCTGCTGATGTAGTCCAGGAGGTCTTCGAGATTTGGATATTCAGGAAGGGCCATGCTGATTCGCAGCATGGCCTCGTTGTTCCGAGCGATTCTCTGCTCGCGGGTGATATCCCGAAGCAGTATCAGTTCTCCTCCCGGTTCATCCGGTTCCTTGGAATAGATCACGCCCCGCATGACCACATCCAGCAGGCGACCGTCTTTGGTGAGCCGTTTGGTGACGTGGCGCAATACCAGCTTTTTTTCCAGCAGCTCCTTCAAAATCCGGTGGGTTTCCACTTCCATTCCCTTGGGGGTGTAGGGAATGGTTTTTCCTTCCAGTTCGTCAAGGGTCCATCCAAAGGTTTCGGTGAAAGCCTGTGTGACGTAATAGACGCTGCCGTCCAGGTTGCAGACGATGACGGGGTAGGGCACAAAATCAAGCAGAGACCGCATGCCTTTTTTGGATTCACGCAGGGCCTGTTTGGCCGTTTTCTGTTGTTCAGCCATCGCCGTTTCGAGCGATTTTATTCTCTCTTCCAGCGCCTTGCGGGTCGGGTTTTGAACCATTCAGAGAAATCCTCCATCGTTTTTAAAAAAAAAGAAAGAATTATTGCTGACATCTCAGCGATTCAATCCCTTTTCCGAGACACCATTTGTATCTCTTTGATACAGAGACTTTATAGTTTTTTCAAGTTTTGTTTCGTGATTGGATCCAGATCCCTTGTAGTAATTGACACCAGAGGCACCTTTCCCTATAATTCAAGCCCTGAACCCTGATGTGAAACTCTGGAAAGGAGATGGTTTGCTATGAAATGCCCACATTGTGAGGAAGAAATTCCGGGGTCTCCATGCCCCGGTTGCGGAGAGAACGTTTATGGTGACGATGCCAATTATTGCATGGCATGCGGGACACCCTTGAAGGAATCGGCGCCGCCGGTTTCCAGAGATGAAAGCCTTTTCGACGATGAGGAAGATATCGATTTCGATGATCGGGAACTCTGTTCTGATGGGACCTGCACCGGCATTATGGTTGACGGTAAGTGTTCCGAATGCGGCAAGGCTCCGGGCGAAGGGGAGACTCCCAAAGCGGAAGCGGAAGAAGCCGTTACTGAAGAACAGGCGGGTGAGGCTGAAACGGATGAAACTGTCAAAGAGAAGGATGCTTAAGGAAACTACGGATGTATGAATTGAAAATTATCACCCGGTTTGCAGCCGCCCACCAG
>JABGPV010000427.1 GCA_018644785.1 Deltaproteobacteria bacterium
CAGCACTTAATGTCGCTGTAGGCGTTCACACGCCCCCCGCATCATTCGGCAAAGTGATGAGCGACATCAAGCCGCGTCTGGCAATTGCCTATCATTTCTTTAATGATTTTGACACGCGCTATCCCATTCAGGAGGGCATCCGAAGGACCTATGACGGCCCGTTGACCATGGCCACTGACCTGCTGGTGTGGAATGTGACGAAGGACGATATACGTGTCCGGCAAGTCATCGTGGACGATGAATCATGGCCAGCTAAATCGCCCACAAAACCAGGGCAACCGGATGCTTCAGCCAGAGTTGCGTTCTCCCCCTTCATAAAGGACGGCGAACTGGATATGAGTAAAACCCTTGATCCACTCATCGAAAAGTTCAAAAAGGAGAACGATCTGAAGTAACGGTCATCGTGGGACCCCTTCATTTGATTCCAAATGCAATATGGCGGTATCGGATCACCTGAAAGCGGGCTTGAGATTATCAACGTTTTGCTGCATGACCGTAAGAAAGTCCCCGTAACCCGGCACATTTCCGCAGGGATCGAACACCAGGCTTGCAACCCCAAGGGATTTGAGGCCATCTACGGATGTCTTCATGGGGTTGCCTTCCCAAATCATCCATTTCGCAGGATGGCTCTTCAGGATGTTTTTCAGCTGGATCCACTGCTCATCATTTGGCACTTCATCCGGTTCCCAGTGAACGCTCTTCATGTTCAGGCCATAGCGTCTTGACAGATAGTCGTAAACGGGATGGGAGGCCAACAACGGAAGTGTAGGGTTTTTTGATACAACTGCTTTAATTTCCCCATCAAGGGCCATGAGGTCCTTTTCAAGTGCTGCATAATTTTCCTGAAACATACCGTGCAGATTCGGCTTTTTCCGGCTCAGAGCCTTTGTTATGGCCTGGGCTTGTTTGGCCGCAAAGTCAAAATCAAGCCATGTGGTAAAGGCAAGGGATTCATGGGCGTGTGCCCCTTTTGCGCCGTGGCTGTGTGTTAGGGCTTCCTCGGCAGTGATGTACCGGTCCTTGAATTTGGCTGAGGTGTCGACCATCCTCGATCGCGGCAAAGAGGCTTTTCTGACCCACTTGGCATAATTGGCGCCGTTTAACAGAATAAGATCGGCCTTTTGATATGCTCCGATTGTTTTGACATCAGGTATCCAGTAGGCCGGATCGCAATCCGGCGGAGCCGGGAAGACCACTTCTGCGTGATCGCCGGCAATGCGCTCGGCAAAATATTTCAGGGGGTAGTTCACCACATATATTGTGATTTTCCCCGAATTATCACCGCCTGCCCCTGCAATCACTGGCAAGAAGGTAATGACAAACCAGAAGACGCCAAATAAAATGAACCTTTTAGCAAAACAAATATGTACCCGATTTTGCATATGAAACCTTTCTCTCTTCAACTCATCACTACGACATTCCATGACTCCAAACCCCTATCGTATAAACAGCGTTCGTACCAGGTTGTTTGAAAATTGATCCACCAGAAGGACCATGCCCGTGCACAGAAAGCCGCTGGCGACAACGATCATCAGAATTTCCGAAGCCACAAGCCGTGCCATGGTCATGCGGCTGCAGCCTAATTTGAAGACCGTTTCCATTTCCCGTTGCCGCAGCCTGATCGACAGGGCAAAAACCAGGACAATGGCCATGACCGTTGCCAGAGCCACGACCGATATAACAGCGTCCAGTACATTTTTGATCCTGAAGATGTTTTGCAGCAGCCCATCTATGACCTCTTCCGGTTCGACGATCTGATGGCGTTCCTCCTTGGAAAGATACCGTCCCTGCAGGATTGCCCCTGACTTTGCATCATAGGGGGCCGCAATCACGGCGGTTACGGGATAGCCGGTCATATGGCCGTGAAAATGAAACGAATCTATATTTTCATCCGTTATTTCCATATAGTGATACAGTTTGGCGGTGGCGGCCACATTGTCTTCGGTCCGTTTTAGAACCAGCGTGGGGTCTTTTAGCACCGTAACATCCTGGTGTCCGTGTCCCAGCCCCTGGATAACCCAGGTGGTTTTCAGATCCACAAATACGGCCAGGTCGTCTGACGTATGGGATTTTTGCAGCACACCGGTCACTTTCATCTTCAAAGGGTAAACACCGGCCAGATCAAACATGTTTTCCGGGGAAGAAACCAGTTCATCTCCCGGTTTCAATCCCAGCTTCTCTGCGGCTCCGGCCCCGACCACACAATCTCCCAGCACGGCCATCTGTTGGCCTTCCGCCACTTTCAAACCCCTAAATTCAAAGTAGTCCAGGGTGGTGCCAACAATGGGATGGCCCCTTGCGCGAAAACGGACATAGACGGGAATGGGCAAGGCCAGATCGGTTTCCATCACCCGATCCGATGCCGCCATGGTGATCAATTCCGGGACTTCATCTCCAAAATATAGGGTATTCATGACCAGATCCAGAGAGCTGCCCCTGACGCCCACAACCAGAGGAGTGGTCGCGGCACGGGACATGAGCTGCTGCTCGCTTTCATCCAGCAGCAGTTCCAGGGACACCGGCAAGAACCCTATGAGCGTAATACAGGCAATGAGCGTAACAGTCCTGGCCTTGTTGAAACAGATGTATTTCCAGGCTATGTAAAGACTATCGATCATGAAGCGTCCATGCCCTGAAATTTCCCAAAATCAACAACCCGGTCAAAACGCTTGAGCAGTTCATGGTCGTGGGTTACGGCCAGAAGCGTCGCATCATGCTCCTCAACCGCCCGAAAGAGCGAGTCCAGAATGAGACCCTTATTGTCCGGGTCTAGATTGCCCGTTGCCTCGTCCGCAAGGATCAACTTTGGTTGCGGCAGGAGTGCCCGACAGATGGCGGCACGCTGCTTCTCACCCTGAGAGAGTTTATTGGCCATTCGCCTGAGCTTATCGCCGATGCCCATCTCTTTGGCCAGTGTCGTTGCTCGCTGCCTCACAACCCGATCCATTTTAAGAGCCGACGTAATCCTGTAAGGATGCAGAATATTGTCCAACACATTGAGATAATCCAAAAGTTCAAAGTCCTGGAACACAAAGCCGATGTTGGAAATGCGAAAAACCCTTCTTTCGGTATCGCCGAGTTTATTAACCTTGATGTTGTCCACGTTTAGCGTCCCTTTCACCGGTGTCGTAATACCGGAAATAAGATTCAACAACGTGGTTTTTCCGGATCCGCTGGGCCCGATAACCGCCATCTTTTCACCGCGCGCAACGGTAAATTCGGGGATTTCAAGTCGGAATTCCCCGGAAGGATAATGGAAAATCAATGATTCAATATGGATCATGCTCATGTTATTCTACACATACTCGCAAGAAATTCAGGTTAAGGGTTTTCAACAGCATACTTAATCCTGTTTCTCGTTGAGTCCATACTTCTTGTTGACCTCGTCATATGTGGGCTGAATCACTTCCTTCATGTCGTATTTACCGCCCACTATAAATTTCGAATAAGGAACCCTGAGTTTTGGATCGGGCACCTGCGGCTTCTCGGTGGCCGGAGGTGGCCAGACATCTTCATCAACAATCGCCATCCGCACACGAATATCGTCCTTGGTGATGTTCCACACCATGTAGTCTTCAGCGAGACTCAACGGGCCGTCGTAGGTTGTACGGATG
>JABGPV010000428.1 GCA_018644785.1 Deltaproteobacteria bacterium
TTCAGGGAACGGGTGGCCTCGGAAAAATGGCCCGAAAAGGTTTCCGCCGTGCTCATGGGATCCTGCACCAACTCATCCTATTCGGATCTTTGTGCCGCAGCAGAAATCCTTGAGCAGGGAAGGCGGCACGGTTTGCGGGTCAAAGTCCCCTTCATGTTGTCGCCGGGTTCGGAGCAGATCTACGAAACCGTCAAGCGGGACGGGATCCTTCAACAACTGCAGGATGCGGGCACCATAATTCTTTCCGCATCCTGCGGGCCCTGTATCGGTCAATGGGACCGGAAGGATTCCCGGAAGGGCCTCCAGAATATCATGTTCACCACCTTCAACCGAAATTTCAAGGCGCGAAACGACGCCAATCCCGAAACCCTGGCCTTTCTGACCTCACCCACCATGGCCGCTTGCCTCGCTTTATCGGGTGATGCCGGGTTCAACCCGGAGACCGATCTGCTGGTGGGGGCTGAAGGGGAAACATTTCAACTGACACCCCCCCATCCGCCACCACTACCTGAAAAAGGCCTGACGCTCTACAAATCCGCCTACATTGCCGCAGAGGCGGAAGATATGACGTTCCCCATAATGATTGATCCCCATTCAGAAAGGCTTGAACTGCTTAAACCCTTTGCGCCCCGGGACGGAGAGGATTTCACCAAGCTGCCCGTTCTCGTCAAGACCAAGGGGAAAACCACCACGGATCACATCTCCCCGGGCGGGAAATGGCTCAAATATCGGGGGCACCTGAGCAACATCTCACAAAATATGCTGGCAGGCGCCTTAAATGCCTTTACGGGTGAAACCGGTCATGGCACTGACATTCTCAGCCGACAAAAAGGGATAAAGTTCTCGGAACTTGCCAAAATCTATCAAGAAATATGCGGCGGGTTCATCATCGTAGGCGATGAAAACTACGGCGAAGGATCGAGCCGGGAGCATGCGGCCATGAGCCCCCGGTTCCTGGGAGCAAAAGCCGTCATCACCCGCTCTTTCGCCAGAATTCATGAAGCCAACCTCAAGAAACAGGGCATTTTGCCGCTGACGTTCGCGAACCTTTTGGATTACGACAGGATCAGCGAGGATGACCGCATAAGCCTGATGGGTCTTGAAACCCTCAACCCCCATGAAGCGATTCGGGCGATTGTTCAGCCAAAAGAAGGCCCCGGCTTCGAGATTGCGCTCATGCACACCCTGACGGATGAACAGATAAAATGGTTTAAGGCGGGGTCGGCGCTGAACACGGTACGGAGGTTAACATGACGACGTTTGATCTGGTCATTCAAAACGGAACCATCTTAACCATGGACCCTGAAAACAGGGTCATTGAAAATGGTGCCCTGTGCGTATCGGGTGATACCATTTCGCAATTGGGGGATCAAACCCCCGAAAGCCATGGTGCCTTAAAAACAATTGATGCCAAAGGCGGTCTCATCCTTCCGGGACTCATCAACGGTCATACCCATGCGGCCATGAGCCTTTTCAAGGGCCTGGCGGACGACCTTCCGCTCATGGAATGGCTAAATCGCTATATCTTCCCCGTTGAAAAGAACATGGACGCCGATTTTATCCACACCGGCACACTGCTGGCCTGCGCCGAGATGATCCTGTCCGGCACCACCTGTTTCTGCGACATGTACCTCTTTGAGGACCAGGTGGCACAAGCCGCCTTTCAATCGGGTCTCAGGTGCCTTGTGGGGGAAGTGCTCTATGACTTCCCCTCTCCCAATTACGGCGACCTGGAAAACGGGTTTACCTACACAGAGTGGCTCATTCGGAAATGGAAAGACAATCCCCTGGTATCCATTGCCGTGGAACCCCACGCCCTTTTTACCTGCAGCCCCGAACTGCTCAAGAGAGCCAACGAGATGGCCCTGTCTCACAAAAGACCCCTGATTATCCATTTCGCCGAAACCCTGGCGGAACTGGAAGAAGTGGAAAAGCGATACGGCAAGAGACCCCTGGAACACCTGGAAGCCCTGGGCATTCCGGGGCCGCATCTGATCGCGGACCACGCCGTCCATTTGAATCCATCCGAGATTGACAAAATGGCCGAGTACGGTATCAAGGTGATTCACAATCCGGAGAGCAACATGAAACTGGGCTCGGGCATTGCACCGGTACCCCGGATGATCGATCGCGGGATAAGTGTGGGCATAGGGACCGACGGCGGCGCTTCCAACAATAACCTGGACCTCTTCACGGAGATGGACATGGCGGCCAAGCTCCACAAGGTCCAGACCATGGACCCCACAGTCATGGATGCCCTGACCGTGTTGAAAATGGCCACCATTGAAGGGGCCAGAGCGTTGGGACTGTCCCATGAAACCGGCTCCCTTGAAACCGGGAAAAAGGCGGATATCATTGTTATCGACACCCGCAAACCCCACCTGACGCCCATGTACAATCCTTTTTCCCACCTGGTCTATGCGGCCAGGGGGCAGGACGTGAGCCACACCATCATTAACGGCCGGCTGGTCATGGAAAACCGTCGATTGCTGACCCTTGATCTGGAAGAGGTCATGGCGCGGGCCATGGAAAGGCCACGGATGTCAGAAAATGGGTATCGAACCATTGAGACATAAAGAAAACATCTACCCGGCCATCGGCAGTCGGCTCCTGGGGGTCCCTGAAGTATGGACCCTGGGGGTCAAACCCAATTTCCCGGACTACACACCCGAGGAACAGGAATTCATCAGAAAATCCCATATCATCCTCTACCCCACGCGCAATTACGCCCAGTTCCTGACCACCATGGGGAAAAAAATTTTCCCGAGTCTTGAAACATACCTCTATGCAGACGAAAAGATTAAACAAACCACCCTGTTTTACATGCTGAATATCTCCCACCCCCGCACCCGGATCTATTATCGCCTCCACCACAAAGATATTCTGGACCATTTCCATTATCCTTTTATCGGAAAACTGCCCAGGTCTTCAGCCCGGGGCAGAGGGGTTTATCTGATCGGCAACGGGGAACAACTGAACGCTTATCTGGAACAGACCCAAATCGCCTACATTCAGGAATACATTCCTCACAACCGGGATTTAAGGGTTGTCTTGATTAACCATCAACCGGTCATTGCTTACTGGCGAATCAGGGCACCGGACAATTTCAGGACCAATTTAAGCCAGGGGGGGCGTATCAGCTTTGACGATATTCCCGCATCGGGCATTGCAGCGGCACAGGATGCCGCCCGGAAATGCCGGTTCAACGATGTGGGGATCGATCTCATCAGGCATGAAGGTCAATGGCTCATCATCGAAGCCAATATGAAATACGGCCGCAAGGGGTTGAAAATGAAAGGGCTTGACCTCAAAGAAATCCTGCGGGCAAAACTGATGGCGGGGGAACTCTTCAATTAGAAAAAGAGGCCACACCTATTTTATCTGACGCCACGCTGTTTTCTCCGTGTTGAATATTCTTCGCGGATATGCGATGCTGGGTTTGCGAAAACCTGACAAAAAAGGCCCAAGAAAGAGGCCCCTGAACTGCTGTACAACGGGTGTAAATCAGGACTGTTGGAGAGTTAGGCAGCCAGCAACTTCTGATTCCTTTGAATCCAGAAGTCATCCCACCA
>JABGPV010000429.1 GCA_018644785.1 Deltaproteobacteria bacterium
TGTTCAACCGGGTTTTTGCGCTGGGGTGCGATCTGGAAGTCATACCCATGGTCGGATGGCACAGGCACATGACCTGGCGTGATACTGGCCTCAGGTGGATGATGCCTTCTCCCAACATGCCGTCTCCTGAGACGGCATATGTCTATCCCGGGCAGGTTTTATGGGAAGGTACCCACGTTTCCGAAGGGAGAGGCACCTGCCGGCCTTTTGAAATTTTCGGTGCCCCTTACTTTGAACCGGCAGCCATCAGAAAACGCCTGGATCCCGAAGCCCTCAATGGATGCCGCCTTCAGGACTACCTGTTTCGCCCGACATTTCACAAGTGGTCCGGCAAGCTTTGCCGCGGCTTCATGATTCACATTCTGGATCTTGAAGCGTATCGTCCCTACTACACCGCTTTGGCGCTGTTGCAGGCTGTGATTTCACTCCATGGTAAACATTTTGAATGGAAAGAGCCGCCCTATGAGTATGAATACAAAAAAAAACCCATCGACATGATTTTAGGGAGTGTCCCCCTTCGACATGGTCTGGAATCCGGGCACGCGATGTATCGCTTAAAGAGAGACTGGTTGCCGGATCTCGAGACCTACCGAGAGTGGATCAAGCCGAGCCTGCTGTATTCGTGATAATCCAGAAGGCGTGCTCATTCCACCTGTCGTACAATCATGGTCAACGGGTCAATGGTGATCGTAAACAGCGGGTCAGTCTTTCTGACCCCCCCCGATCCATCGGTCAATGGCATCTTTGTCGAATCGCCATACTCTACCGATTCGAATGGCAGGGATCTTCCCCTCGGCTGCATATTTGCAGATGGTAATCTCATGCAGCTTTAAATATTTCGCAATTTCCTTGGTCGTCATGATTTTTGGCATAATATAAACTCCTCATATAGGTTCAATAGGTTTTTTCGAAGGACAGGAAGGCCCAATTACCCATTTCTTCAGACTTTAATGCCGAAAAAGCTCAAAGTCAATAAAAATTATGTTAATAGCCAATGTTAAATGAACTTTTGCCAACCCTTTTTACTCTATTTGCATTTTGGCTTTTCAAACATATTTTTCCGTGCGTTTGGCGAGGGGAAATTCCCTTAAAAAAGTGCCATCGGACATATGTTGCAAGGCCAACTTACCCCTTGACGAAGCTCCGCCGCGTCATTATAAAGGGCCTGAAAAATAAGAATATTTTAAAAAATTACCCTTTACAGGAAAGCAAGTCGAAATGGCCCATAGAAACAAACGTAAACTCTGGCCCGATAAGAATACGTTAAAGGCGCAATCCAACGCCATTACAACTGTGGGAAAATGGTTTTTCTATTTTGTTCTGATTGGTCTCATTGCCGGTTTGGGATCCATCTTTTTTCATTTCCTCTGTCAAGTCGGGTCCCATTTTCTGTTGGACCAGATGGCCGGATACCGTCCTCCCGCTCCCCCGGGCGAAGGGCACCTTTTTGAGCCCACAAAAACCGTTTTCAACCGATGGATTCTTCTTTTTCTGCCGGTTTTCGGGGGGCTTATCAGCGGATGGCTTGTGTATACCTTTGCACCGGAAGCGGAAGGACACGGCACCGATGCCGCCATTGATTCCTACCACAACAAGGGCGGCTTTATTCGCGGGAGGATTCCCATCATCAAAACTTTTGCTTCCGCCATTACATTGACCTCGGGAGGATCGGGTGGCCGTGAGGGGCCCATTGCTCAGATCGGCGCCGGCTTTGGATCATTTCTCGCTACTAAACTGAAACTCTCAGACCGGGAACGCCGTATTATGCTGGCGGCCGGTATGGGGGCCGGTGTGGGAAGTATTTTCAGGGCGCCGCTGGCAGGGGCGCTGTTTGCCGCCGAGGTGCTTTACCGGGACCCCGAATTTGAATCCGAGGTGATTATTCCCGCCGGCATCTCATCGGTGGTGGCTTATTGTGTTTTCTGTCTGGTTTTTGGATGGGGGTCGCTCTTTGAAACACAACCTTTTGTATTCCGAAACCCCCTGGAACTCGGTCCCTACACGGTCCTGGCCTTGGTTCTGGCGGCAGGGGGATTCCTGTATGTCAAATCCTTTTATGGTGTTCAGGGGGCTTTCAAGAAGATCAACTTGCCAAATCATATCAAGCCGGCCATCGGGGGTTTGCTGACGGGGGCCGTCGGTTTTTTTCTGCCGGAAACCCTGTCGTTCGGTTACGGCTTTGCGCAAATGGCACTGGACAATGAACTTCCCACCCTGGTTCTTCTGGCGCTGGCCCTGGGAAAAATAATGACCACGTCTTTCTCCATCGGATCAGGCGGAAGTGGTGGCGTCTTCGGCCCTTCGGTGGTGATTGGCGGCGCACTGGGTGGCGCTGTGGGAAGAATTTTTCATGACATCATGCCCAACGTGGTTACACAGCCGGGGGCCTTTGTGGTGGTGGGCATGGCGGGCTTTTTTGCAGGGGTTTCCAATACCCCCATCTCTACCATCATATTTGTCAGTGAGATGACCAATTCCTATCACCTGCTCCTCCCGGGCCTTCTCGTGTGCTCACTGGCCTATCTGATTTCCCAGAAGTGGACCATTTATGACAAACAGGTCAAAAGCAAAATCGATTCCAATGCCCACCGGGGGGATTTCTTTGTGGACATCCTTGAAGCCATCCGTGTCAAGGAACTGACCGGAAAGTTCAGGAAAGTCCAATTGATCCCGCAGGATATGACCCTGCAGCGGTTTAGAAAAATTTTCAGTTCAAGCCACCAGCACTATTACCCCGTTGTGGACAAGGAAAACAGGTTAACGGGGATATTTTCCATAAACGATATCCGCGGCGTTATCTTCGATCAAGAAATCGGCGACCTGGTGCGGATGAAGGATGTGGCCAATCCCGATATCATCTATACGACCCCGTCAGAAGATTTAAACGCCGTTATGAAAAAATGCACGATCCGTAATCTGCAGCGGGTGCCGGTGGTACGGGATGAGGACCACGCGGTTCTTATCGGCATGCTCGATCGCCGGGACCTGATCGAGTATTACAACAACCGGGTGGAGGAAATGAAGGCGGGTACTGTTGATGGCCGGAGAAGCAACGCGCCTCCCGCTTCAGACAGCGAAATGAGCCGCTTCAGGGGGGTTCTCGTTGGCGATGCAATGACCCCCACTGTGGAACCGGTAAATGTCACTGTGGATATGGAAGGACTCAAAAAACTGATTTATGAAAGCCATTTCAGCAGTTTCCCAGTGGTGGATGACGAGGGGAGACTCAAGGGTATTCTGTCTATTTCCGACTGCAAAAAAGCCCTGAAAAAAGGCAAGCGTTCCATTACCGCGGGGCATATGGCAACTCGCGATGTGGTTACGGTCACCCGGGATGAAACCCTCCTGTCAGCCCTGGCCAAAATTACGTCCGGTGATTTTGCCGTGCTTCCAGTGGTGGACCACGAGGATCCTGAAAAACTCCAGGGGGTCATCAGCCGAAAAGATATGATGTCGGCATTTAATGACGTTATGGTAAAAAAAGAAAAGGGGGCAGGATGAAACTCGAAGCTGATTCTTTCTGCATCCT
>JABGPV010000043.1 GCA_018644785.1 Deltaproteobacteria bacterium
CACCCTGAAGGGAAGATAAGAATTCCTGCACCCGAACGATTTCCTCCAGGTGCTCGGGATTTTCAAAGTAATCGTCCTGGTTGCTGTTGATGACCACATTAATGGGAAAGCTCCCAGCCATATCCCGATAAATATCATTGAAATTTTGGGCAATGGGGGTGCTTTCTTTAAAAAAATCCATGGGGTTGGTCTCAACCTGAATCCGTGAAATACCTAAGATCCCCAGCAACGAAATTAATGCAATCAACCCAAGGGTTAATTTCTGCTGTTGAAGGTTGAGCCGGATGATAAATGAAAGAAAACGGTCCAGCAGATTTTCTTTTACCGGTGATTCCGGCTCCAGGGTTTTTCGAGGAAAAGGCAAGAGGGCCATCACCGCCGGAAGGAAGGTGCGAAAAATGAGCAACATGGTCAGAATGCCGAAGCATGAGAAAAGCGCAAAGAACCGAATTTCAACAATTCTGTTGATTAAAAGGGAACCCAGACCGATGGTGGTGGTGAAGATGGTCAGAGATGTTGGAAAACCCAACTGATTGAAACACTGGAAAGAAGCATCTTTAGGCGTTTTACAAGTTTCTTGGGCCACTGCATATTCGGGAAAAATATACATGCAATAGGCCGTGCCCACAGCAATGAGAAAGATGGGAACGATCATAATGAGAAGCGATAGGGGTGTGTGGGTCCACGCCATAAGACCGAATGTCCAGATCAGGGCAATGAGAACCGAGCCTGCAGGAATCAACACACCCCTTAGATTTCGAAAAAGCAGAAAAAGCGTCAACATGATGAGAAGAAACGTAATGGGAGGCAACCGCATGAAATCCTGCTCGGTGAAATGTGTCAGGGCCATTGAAACCACGGGCATGCCGATCTGATACATGGGTTGCGTGGTTTTTTCTTTGTCAATCAAGTCCTGGATCGAAACGATAACGGGATCTTTTCTCTTGGTATCTTCCAGTATGAGGGATATGACCGTGGTCTTACCGTCCTTGGAGACAATATTCTTCTCCAGGAGGGTAACGGGTGTGATTTCCCGTTTGAAATCGGAAAGGGTCCATTTTCCGGTAATGTCCATGGCCTTCTTGATGCCAGGAAGACTGATGACCCGTCGGACGCCTTTGACTTTTTCAAATTGATTGGCCAGCCGTTTGATCTCTGCAAATGTTTTCGGATCAAAAACACCTGAAGTCCTGACCACCACCAGGATAATCTCTTCACATCCGAAAGTCTTTTTAAAAGCGTTATATTCACGGGTCTGGGACAGGTCTTCAATGGTCAGATCATATATGGAGGTTTCAAAACGAAGTTGTGGAATTTGCCAGGCAAAACAAACGGTTAACAGGACAATGGAAAGGACGACCTGCCAGGGATGATGAACCACAACCTTGAGCCAGGATTCCATCACGGATGTTTTGGGGCGCTGGGCCATATGGATCTATGGGGTTATGAAGGAAGGTTTTGGCCGCCGATCTCCATACTACTGAAGTCGGCGGCCAAAGGTTTAAATTTCTGGCCGTTAAAATACTTTGATCTTATAAACCTGGTTGGAGTCAGGATCGATTACGTGCACCCCGCAGGCAATACAGGGATCAAACGAGTGCACCGTCCTGAGAATTTCCAGAGGTCTTTTGGGATCGGCCACAGGGGTTCCGATAAGGGCTTCCTCAACAGGTCCCAGTTTCCCTTTTTCACAGCGCGGCCCCAGATTCCAGGTGGAAGGCACCACGTACTGGTAATTCTTGATTTTCTTGTCTTCGATTTCGATCCAGTGGCCCAGAGAGCCCCTGGCCACATCATTCAAGCCACACCCTTTGCCACTTTTCGGCATGGTCCATTTGGCGCAGGTGGCGGTATCGCCCGATTTCAGGTTTTCCACCAGCTCCATGACCCAGCCTTCCATGGCATTGCCGATCACCAGGGTTTCAAGGCCCCGGGCAGCCGTACGTCCCAGCGTGGAAAAAAGCGCTGTAACGGGGATATTGAGCTGCTTCAGGGTGCTGTCCACCACGGCCTTAAAGTCTTTCTTGCCATAGGCATAGGCCACCAGGACACGCGCCAGGGGACCCACCTCACAGGCCTCGCCTTCGTAGCGGGGCGCTTTGGACCAGGAATACTGAGCATTGGTGTCATACTTGGGATCGGCCTTGACAGGCTTGGTTACCCCGTCATAGGGATGGAGCGCCTTCCCTTTTTCATACCAGGATCGATCGATGTGTTCGGTCACCTTATCCGGGTTGGCCATCTTGATGCCTTTGAGGTCCCGATTCATGATGACCCCGCGGGGCAGAAAGAGGCTTTCAGGCTCTTTTTCGCTCATGGGCAGATCGCCCCAGCACAGGAAGTTGGAGGTGCCCCCGATGGCTCCCCAGTCCTTATAGAAGGATGCAATGGCCACCAGATCGGGAATATAGACATTTCGCACAAAATCCTGGGCCTGTTTCCAGATATAGAGAAACTCGGCAATGCGGTCAGGGGTCAGGTCTCTCACGCTGGTCATACCGCCCACGGCCAGAGCCTGGAGATGCGGATTCTTGGCGCCGAAAATGGCATGCATACGAACAATCTTGGCTTGAATCCGAAGGGCTTCAAGATAATGGGCCGTTGCCATCAGGTTGGCTTCCGGCGGCAGTTTGTAGGCGGGGCTTCCCCAATAGCCATTGGAAAAAAGGCCCAGCTGTCCGCTGTCCACAAAAGTCTTAATTTTTTGCTGGACTTGCTTGAAGTACGCAGTTCCGCCATGGGAATCATTGCTCACGTTGTCGGAGAGAGCCGCTGTTTTTTTGGGGTCTGCTTTGAGGGCATCCACCACATCCACAAAGTCAAGAGCATGCAACTGATAAAAATGGGTGATATGGTCCTGCTGGAATTGTGCACCGTGAAGAAGGTTTCGCATGATGCGCGCATTCTTGGGAATGGTGACGCCTACAGCNTCTTCCACGGCCCTCATGGATGACAGGTAGTGGGTGTAGGTGCAGACCCCGCATGAGCGTTGTACGAAAAGCGGCGCATCCCGCGGGTCTCTTCCCTGTAATATAATTTCAATACCCCGGAACATCTGCGCGGAGCTCCAGGCGTTGACTACTTTTCCGCCTGAAACTTCTACCTCAATTTTCAAATGCCCCTCTATTCGGGTAATCGGATCGACGATAATTCTCTTGCCCATATTTTCTCCTCTCTTTTCTTAAGAGTATATTTTCATTCAGAACTCGATGGTCGTTCCGATTATTTTTTCTCCTGAAAGAACGGGGTCATGGTGTCCCAGAAATTGGGCTCACTGCACCCGATACAGGGATGTCCTGCTTCAACAGGCCAGCTGGTCCCGTCATTGTATTTGGCTGTGGCACAGTTGTTGTAAGTATCAGGGCCTTTGCAACCCATTTCGAAAAGGCAGTACCCCATTTTGGCTTCTTCGGAGCCGAATTGGGTCACGAATTCACCGTTTTCATAGTGGGATCTTCTGGGGCAAGAATCGTGTATGGTCTTTTCATAAGCAAAAAGAGGTCTTCCCAGATCGTCCAGAGCGGGCAATTTGCCCAGCAGCAGGAAGTTGACAATGGTACCCACCAGGTTGATCGGGTTGGGGGGGCAACCGGGGATATTGACGGTTTTGACACCCAAGGCGTCGCTGACACTTTTGTATCCACCGGGATTGGGTTTGGCCGCCTGGATACCTCCGAAGGAAGAACAGCTGCCGATACAAACAGTAGCCGCGGCATTGGGCACGATTTCTTTGGCGATATCCATGAAAGTCCGGCCGGCGATTTTACCATAGGCACCATTGTACTTGGTGGCAATGGCCCCTTCCACCACACAGATATATTTTCCCTTGTATTTCTTGGCCGCGGCATGCAGCACATCTTCAGCCTGGTATCCTGAAGCGGCCATAATGGTCTCATGGTAGGCGATATCCAGAATTTCAAGGACCAGTTCGTCGATCCAGGGATACATGGACCTGAGTGTGGCCTCGGAACAACCAGTACATTCCGCAAGGTGCAGCCATATCACCGGCTGTCGCTGTTTGGGGGCCGCGAAAACCTCAGCAACTTGGGGTATAAAGGAAGAAGAGAGTCCCATGGTGGCAGTCAGCACCCCACAGTACTTCATGAAATCCCTTCGTGAGATTCCTTTCCTTTCCAACCTTTCGTAGAATTCCTTTTCCTCTTTCATTCGGCGCCTCCTCATGTGAGTTAATGGAAACCTTCTTGGCTTAGCCTACCTGTTTTAACTTATATCTGTTTATTATCTTGATATAAGCTCATGGTTGTCAAGGCTTTTTTCCGAAAAACAGATTCCCCAATGTCTGTGGGCGATCCGATAGAAAAGGGGCGCCCGTTTTGCGGATGCCCCTTTCTTGTTCTGTTTTCGTTTGTATAAGGTTTTTTGGTTCCTTATGCGTCCAATTTGCGCATCAAGTCAGCGGATACTTGCTGTAAAGCATTTTTGCCGTCCAGGTCAATAATTTTGGGTACACCGTTGTTTTTGGAAGAGACCTCTTTATAAAACAGCAATCCGGCCGAGGTGCCCGTTTTCGTGTCATAATAGATATTGTGCCGTTGATCAATGGCGTCCGCATCCTGATCGTCGTCCCTGGTCTTCAGGTCTCCGTCGCAAACCCGGCATTTATCACCATCGGGTTTGATGGCATCAATGAAAATATTGTTGGGATGGTTGTTGTCATTGACGCAAAGCCTGCGGCCCATGATGCGGTCTTTGGCAATCTGGCGATCCAGTTTCATATCGATAACGATATCCAGGGTGATGCCGGCTTCTTTGAGCGCTTTATCCAACTCCTGTGCCTGGGTGAGGTTCCGGGGAAACCCATCCAAGAGCCAACCGTCTTTGCAATCGTCTTCTTTCAGCCGATCCAGGATCATGGGGATGGTGATGCTGTCGGGAACCAATTCTCCCCTATCGATGTAGCCCTTGGCCTCTTTGCCCAGTTCGGTTCCCTGGCCGATGTTGGTCCTGAAAATAACGCCCGTTTCAATGTGAGGAATGCCGTATTTGTCTTTTACGATGGCGCCCTGGGTGCCCTTGCCGCTGCCGTTTGGTCCGAAAAACAGTATTTTCATGATCTTTTCTCCTTTATTTTATTTTTTTACCGAAAATAGGTCAAAACCATTCCACCTGTCAAGGGATTCGGTCGAAATCATTAAGATTGTCCCAGGAATACGGGCAACAAGTCATGACCTTTCCGGTAATGAACCCCTGATTCCAGTGCAAAGCGCTCAGTGAACCTTACGCCGGCCTTTCCCACAGCCAGTTCCCCTTTGCTGGCCCATGCGAACAGGGTGGGGTCGCTGGTATGGGTTTTCAGGGAGATGGGGGTGAAATGATCAGCGGCCACCATGATTCGGTAATCTTCAAATTTTTCCATGCCCTCAAGAACCTTGCCCACCACTTTTTCATCAAAGGCCTCGATGGCTTGAATCTTTTTGGAAATGCTTCCTTCGTGACTCGCCTCATCAGGGGCTTCCACGTGAACAAACATGAAATCCAGTTCACCCAGGGCTTCTAAGGCCTCTTTTGCTTTTCCCGAGTAGTTGGTATCCAGATACCCGGTGGCCCCTTCCACATCAATGGTCCTGAGCCCGGCATAGATGCCGATACCCTTGAGCAGATCCACCGCCGAAATGACCCCACCGCTGAGGCCGAAAATTTCCTTGAAAACCGGGAGTTTCAACGCTTTGCCCTGTCCCCACAACCAAATGGAGTTGGCCGGAAGAAGGCCCTTCTTTTCCCGGGATAGATTCACGGGATGGCCCTCCAGAATAGGCCAGGAGCACCGGGTGATTTCCACAATGCCGTCCTCACCTTGTGAATTCAGGTAGGTTGCCATGTTCTGGTCCTGAACGTCGTGAGGCGGTACGGTTTTGGCATTTTCAGCACCACCGTCCCATACCAGAAGGTGACGGTAAGCAACACCGGGGTAAAGCCGGACCCCCGGCACAACCATTCTTTTTTTGAGGTCTTCCAGCAGAACTTTGGCTTCTGCCGTGGTAACGCCCCCGGCACTGTTGCTCACCATGATGATTTCGTCCTCTGATTTTCGATCCAGGGTCACCAGGTTCATTCGAAAGGCCACCTCTTTCTCCCCCAGGCGGATGCCCATGCTGGCCGCCTCAAAGGGGCCTCTGCCCGTGTGGTACGTGGCGGGATCGTAACCCATAAGCGATAGATTGGCCGTATCACTGCCCGGTTCAAGACCCTCGGGAATGGTATTGGCAAGCCCGATTCTACAGGCGGCAATGCGGTCCATGTTCGGTGTGCGGGCCACTTCCAGAGGTGTTTTGCCGTCCAGTTCAGAGAGTGGGTAATCCCCCATTCCGTCTCCGACTAAAAGAATATATTTCGTTTCCGGTTGGTTTTCTTTTTTCATAAATCGTTTCCTTCCACACGAATAACCACCGTCTTATCCGTCACCACATCGAGATTGTCAATCAAATGGATTGCCCTTTGCGCCTGGCTTTCACGGGCTTCGTGGGTGAGCATGACAATGGGAACAGAACCCTTCTCGTCCCGCCCTTTCTGAATTACCGAGGATATGCTGATGCCGTTTTGCGCCAGGATCCCGGAGATGGTCGACAAAACGCCGGGGGTGTCCAGCGCCGATACCCTGAAATAATAGGATGTCATCAGCTCATCCATGGGTTGAATGGAAACGGCCTTTTCCGGCGGCTGAACGTGGGCCAGAGGCGGCACCATGCCGCGCTTTTCCATTACCATATCCCTGGCCAGGCTTATGATGTCCGAGACCACGGCGCTGCCGGTCGGTTTTCGGCCGGCACCAAGGCCGTAATAGAGGGTTGGGCCCACAAAATCCCCTTCAAGGAAAATGGCATTAAAGGCCTCATGAACATTGGCCAGAATATGGTTTTTGGGGATCATGACCGGATGAACACGGGCCTCCAGTTGATCTCCCAGATCCTTGGCAATGGCCAGCAGCTTGATACGATACCCAAATTCCCGGGCGAAGCGGATATCATCCTGCGTAATGGCAACGATCCCCTCTCGAAATACAAGATCGAAATCGATGGCGCTGCCAAAGGCGATTGAGATCATAATGGCCAGTTTGTGAGCCGCATCGGTTCCGTCCACATCCAACGTGGGAGGATCTTCTGCAAAACCTAAGTTCACAGCCTCTTCTACGGCCTTTTCAAAAGGCAGGTTCAGACGGGCCATTTGGGTCAGGATATAGTTTGAAGTCCCGTTCAGGATGCCCATACAGGTCTGAATCCGGTTGCCGGAAAGTCCTGTTTTCAACGCGCCGATAATGGGAATACCCCCGCCCACGCTGGCCTCAAAGGCCAAGGTGACCCCGCATCGTTCAGCCGCCTGGTAGAGTTCCCATCCGAATTCCGCCAGAAGCGCCTTGTTGGCCGTAACCACATGCTTGCCGTGCTCCATGGCCTTTAAGATGAACTCTCTGGCTTTTTCAAGGCCCCCCACCAGCTCGACCACCACATGGATTTCAGGATCAAGAATGACATCCATGGCATCAGTGGTCAAAATACCGGTTTCCGGTTTTTCCGGAATCCCACGATCCGTCTCGATATCGAGATCCGCAATTTTTCGAACGACCACCCTGGCCCCGACCCGGTTTGTGATAATCTCCCGGTTTGTGGTCAGCACCTCAAAAGTCCCCGCGCCGACGGTCCCAAATCCAATGATCCCAACATTAATCTGCTTCATACAATCCTCGCTGAACAAAAAAACCTTAAATTTTAGGTGAACAGGCTGTCTGAAGGTTTTTACCTTACAGGAAAAGCAAAGAAAAGATCAAAATGAAAATTCTCCCTACGGGCCTGTGAAATTGTCTTTTCATTTTAAATCTTCAGGTATCCCAGATCCGATGATATTTCATCACATGCTGCCATAACCTGTTCTGCGGCTTTTTCCAGTTTTTTCTCTGAATTGCTTTTGACCACTGGGATGGCCACACCAAGGGCGGCGATGACCTGTCTGGAGTAATCTCTGACAGGCGCAGCAATTCCGATGATCCCTTCCACAGCCTCTTCCCTTTCAAAGATAAAACCGTTCTTTCGAATCTCTTCCAGTCGAATACTGAAGGCGTCCGTATCGGTAAGGGAGTTGGAAGTATGGGACTGTAAAGGGGTTTTTTCGACGATCTCTTTTACACGCTCGGGGTCGAGATGCGCCATCAAGACCATGCCCAGCATACCGTAGTGAAGGGGTCGCCGCCAACCGATGTCGGACGATATGCGTATCATCCCCCCTCCCTCTCGTTTATCAACATACACCAGCTGGTCGTCCATCATAACAGCCAGGAGTACGGTGGCCCCTGTCTTGTTTTGAAGGCGTGTTATATGGTGTGCGGCCGCCTTTCGAAGCGAGAATGATGAAAAGACAATCCCCCCCAGTTCAAATAAACGCATGCCCAATTGATAACGCTTGGTGTTCGGAATTTGCCGAAGATATCCGCGACTTGTAAGATTTGAAATCAATCGCTTTGCCGTGGTCATGTTCAACCCGGCTATTTCAGCAATCTCCGACAACCCCAGCTCTCTCTGTTGAAAAGAAAAGCAGTCAAGAATATCCAGTGCCCTCTCAATGGCCTGCACTCTGTAAATCGGTTCATTTTTCATTTATTTTCTATACCGTTCCCTGCTTTTATCCTTTTTCGCCAGTTCCGCCAACCCGCTTTTCCCGAATTTTTTGATTTTTACGCCACCTGAAAGGGTAGGGAAGTTTTTCATGATACTTAACTCATTGGGAAGTTTGTTCCGTGCGATTTTTCCTTCCAAAAAGCCCCTGATCTCTCCCAGAGTCACGGTTTGGCCTTCCACCGGGATCACGCAGGCACAGATATTTTCGCCCAACACCGGATTGGGGGTGGCCACCATACATACCTGCGCTACATTGGGATGATCGATGATCAGGGATTCCAGCTCGTAGGGGTAAATCTTATAACCACCCCGATTTATCAGATCTTTGTTCCTTCCGTAAATCTTGAAGTACCCGTTTTCTTCCCGGGATACCAGATCCCCCATGGACAGCCATTCGTCAACAATCTGTTTTTTTGTTTCTTCCGGATTCCGCCAGTATCCTTTGAGGACATGCCAGCCCCTGAGGGTCAATTCCCCGATTTCCCCATCCGGGAGTTCTTCTCCAGTAGCGGTGTCGACGACACGGGCCTCCGTTCCCTCGATGGGTTTACCGATATATTTCTCCCGGACATGACGCGAAGATGGATAAGGACACATTATCCCCAGACCGGGACCCACTTCCGATGCACCCCAGAATGAGGCCAGGTACACCCCCATCTCTTCTTCGACTTTTGTGATCAAACCTTCCGGCGCGGGCTGGCCGGCAATCATGCCCGCCCTAAGGGAAGTAAGGTTATAGTTTTTTCTAATGGTCTGATTCAGTTCGAGAATATAGTGGACCGGCGCGCCCAATTGAATGGAGACTTGTTCCTTCTCAATAATTTCAAAGGCGGATTCCGGATCAAACTTTTTCATCAATACCACGGTTGAAAGGAGGAGCAACGGTTGGATGAGGATGGCCCCGCATCCGTACGAATGGCACATGGGAAGGAAACCGATAAAAATGTCATCTGATTGGGCGTTGATGCCGTAAGAGTACTCCATACCCGCCCTGACAGCCTGATAATGGGTGATCATGGCGCCCTTGGGTTTTCCGGTGGTGCCGGAGGTGTAGATCAACATGGCAAGGTCATTTTTGGTATCAATCGAAGGGGATGTATAGGTCCGCCCGTTACCCTGCTCCACAAGTTGTTTGAACCCGAATACCTTTTCGCCTTTCCCCTCTCCGGTCACTAAAATGAATTCAAGATTGGGGAGACTCTCTCTAATGCCTGAAACAACTTCGAGATAATCATAACCATCCCACTCCCTGAAAATGAAAACACCACGGGCTTCGGAGTTCTTCAATATGAATTCAGCCTCTGTTTTCCGGTACAGGGGATTTACCCAGGCCACAACAACTCCCAGCTTTTCAAGCGCATAAAATGCCGTCACAAACTCTATTGAATTGGGCATGTAGATGGCGATGCGATCGCCTTTTTGAATTCCCAGGTCCGCGAGGCTGGCGGCAAGCGCATTCGACAAGTCATTCATCTCATGATAGGTCTTTCGTTGTTTTTCACACACAACCGCAGTTTTGCCCGGAGCGGATTCCGCCCCCTTCTCGATTATCTGCCCTAATGGGAGAGATTCTAAATCAATCATGATACCGTCCTCATTTTATGCCCGGATCCGAAAGCCGGAAGATATTTCTTGCATATCGTGAAATATGTTTTTATTTTTTTACAATACGGTAGGATCACCTGTCAACCGGAAAATTCAGGAGATGCTTGTGGATGGCTTTTTGTTTTGGCTTGACAGAGCTGTTCGGCAATGTTACACCTCATATATCTGAAAGATGATTCCATATTATGAAAGCATGAATGGAATTTGATGTTTTAAGAACGGCTAAGATCTGAAAATAAGGAGGTTCACTGTGAGATTACCCAAATTCCGATATGTGGCACCCGAAAACATCAAGGAGGTCTCAACGATCCTGCTTGATGAACCCGGCGCGAAAATTCTCGCTGGAGGAACTGACATCCTGCCAAATATGAAGCACAGGGTTGAGCTGCCTTCAGTTTTGGTCAATATCAAGAAGATCCCTGAACTGAACTCTATTCAGCAGGACAATGGCGACATAAGGATCGGCGCCCTTACACCGCTTAAGAAGGTATATGAATCTCCAATTATAACAGAAAACTTATCGGCTCTCGCATCTGCCGCTTCTTCCGTAGGCTCATATCACCATCAGACAATGGGCACCATAGGGGGAAACATATGCCAGCAAAACAGGTGTAAGTACTATAATCAATCCCAATGGTGGCGGAGCAGCAGACCCACCTGTTTTAAAGCCGGCGGAGAGATCTGTCATGTGGTAAACAAAAAAGAGATCTGTTACTCCTGTTACTGCGGTGATGTGGCGCCGGCTCTTTTGGTGTTGGATGCAAGGATTATTGTACAGAGCAAAGATAATTCGAGGGAGATACCTTTGGATACGCTTTTCTCAGGAAATGGAAAGGCGCATTTGAATTTAGAAGAGGGAGAGATCCTGACCGAGATTATCATTCCCGGAGAGGCCAGGGATGGATTCTCCACTTATATAAAAATCGCGAATCGCGAAAGCATCGATTTCCCTATTGTGGGGGCAGCTTTCCGGGGATCCGTGAAGAAAAAAGAATACAGGGTGGCTTTCACGGCTGTGGATCGAAAACCTGTGAGGGGTAGTCGTGTTGAAGCGTTTCTGAAGGGAAAGAATCTGAGTGAGAAACTCCTGGAGGAGGCAAATCAGATCGCATCCAAAGAGGCGAGTCCGGCTAAAACGTCAACCTACTCGCCATCCTATAAAAGAAGGATGATGGGACTGCTGCTTCGAAGCGCAATACAGGAAGCCACGGGGAGGGAAGAATAATGAAACAGGGTATTGAACTGAGGATTAATGGCGACAATTATGAGGTGCTTGTTTCCCCGAATAACACACTCCTTGAGGTTTTGAGAGACAACCTGGGGCTAATGGGTACGAAGCGCGGATGCGATCTGGGTGCTTGCGGCGCCTGCACGGTGCTGATAAACGGAGAGACCGCTCTGTCGTGCATAATGCTTGCCATGGATGCGGTCGGCAAGGAGATCGAAACCATAGAGGGCGTCGAAGAGGCAGGTCTTCTCCATCCCCTGCAAACGGCATTTGTAGAAAAAGGCGGGCTCCAGTGCGGATTCTGTACGCCTGGGATGATTCTGACCGCCAAGACCATATTGGATGAAGAGGACCATCCCACAGAGGACACCATAAAGAAAAAGATGGCCGGCAATCTCTGCCGTTGCACCGGTTATAAGAAGATCGTTGAGGCGGTGATGAGCGTAAGTGAACAGGCCGGGGAGGGCAGATAAAATGGAAAATGACTTGAACGTTGTGGGCCAAAGATTGCCCATGCATGATGCGGCGGCAAAGGCAAAAGGGACGGCACAGTTTACAGATGACATTACTTTTCCCGGAATGCTCCATGGCAGGATACTCAGAAGCCCTTTCGCCCATGCGAAGATCCTCCGCATCGATACGAAAAAAGCCGAGAAACTGCCCGGCGTAAAAGGTGTGGTAACGGGTCGGGATATCCCGGACCGTCTTTATGGGATCGTCCCCAAGGCGAGAGATGAGTATGCCCTCGCCAAAGACAAAGTCCGCTACATTGGCGATGACGTGGCCGCGGTTTGTGCCATTGACCCCGAGATCGCCGAAGAGGCCATCGAACTTATTAAAGTGGACTATGAAGAACTGCCTGCCGTATTCGATCCCTTTGAGGCCAAAAAAGAGGGCGCGCCAGTCATTCACGAAGGCATAAATAATAATACATCCTTTGCCATCAAAAAAGAATTCGGTGATGTCAAAAAGGCGTTTGCCGAATCCGATGCTATTTTTGAAGACACCTTTTTCTCCCAGCCCGTCAATCACGCCCCCATGGAACCCCACGCCGCCATTGCTCAGTATGATCCTTTGAAGGGAGAAGTTACCCTCTGGTCTTCAACCCAGATTCCTTTTTTCCTTCGAAGAAACCTGTCCAATACGCTTCAAATTCCGGAAAGCAAGGTGCGGGTCATCAAACCCAAGGTCGGCGGCGGTTTCGGCCAGAAGATCGATATGTTTGCCAAGGATTTCTGTGCGGCCTGGTTTGCCATGCATCTGGGCAAACCCGTAAAATTCACATATGATCGCGAAGAAGTTTTTATCTCCACCCGTCAAAGGCACCCCATGTATATTACCGTTAAGACCGGGATGAAAAAGGACGGAACCATCCTTGCGCAAAAATTTAAGTCGTATGCCGATGGAGGGGCTTACAACAGTACGGCGCCTACGATGATGGCCCTGTCATGTTTTTTTCTGATGATCCCATACAAGGTTCCGAATCTGTTTTATGAGGGGTACCATGTTTATACGAACAAACCCGTGGGAGGCGCCATGCGTGGACACGGTATCCCCCAGGCCCGTTTCGCCGTTGAACGCCAATTGGATCTGATGGCCGCGCGACTCGGGCTGGATCCAACCGAGATCCGCTTAAAAAACAGCATCCATGCCGGGGAGCCCCATTCGGCCGGTTTTATCATCAATACCTGCGGATTTTACGACTCCGTGAAAAAAGCCGCCGACGCCATAGGATGGAAGGAAAAAAGAGGAAAACTCCCCTTCGGCAGAGGGGTGGGTCTCGCGGGCGCATCTTTTCCAAGCGGGGTCAGTAATATGAGCCATATCAGCTCCGGCTCGGTGGTGCAGTTGGGACGGGACGGTGCCGTGAATGTGCTGTCAGGTGCGGCAGACATCGGACAGGGCGCTGAAACCGTGATCAGCCAGATCGTCGCGGAAGAATTGGGCGTACTTCTCGAAGATGTCAGGATAACAGCAGCCGACACGGGCCTTACCCCCCTTGATCCCGGCACTTTCGGAAGCGGGGTGACGGTCAGGGCTGGAAACGCAGCGAGATTGGCCGCTTTAGAAGCAAAAGAGAAACTGTTCGAATTTGTTGCCGGAAAGCTTGAAGCCAACCCTGAAGACCTGGTGGCGAGGAACAGGGAGATATTCGTCAAGGGCTCTCCCGGAACGAAGATCAGCATGAAAGATGCCATAAAGGGATACCAGTACGCTGATCTTCCCATGCCCATCGTGGGCAGGGGGTCATGGATGGCGCCGGCTGATGAACCGACTACCTTGTTCAAACAGGATGGTAATTTCGCACCCAATTATTCTTTTATGACCCAGGCGGCTGAAGTCGAAGTGGATCTCATTACCGGTCAGGTAAAACTCTTGCGGATGGTCACGGCCCATGACTGCGGCAGGCCCATTAACCCCATGCTGGTTGAAGGCCAATTAGAAGGCTCCGTTGTGGGTGGTATGGGACAGGCCCTGTATGAAGATGTGATTGTTGAAAAGGGGCAGGTGATGAACCCTTCATTTCTGGATTACGGTTTCCCCACTTTTCTTGAGATGCCGGAAATTGAGGCCATTGAAGTCGAAACGGATGATCCCATCGGGCCGTTCGGGGCCAAAGAGGCGGGGGAAGGGACGCAGTTGTCTCCGGCGCCTGCCATCGTCAATGCCATCTATGATGCCATCGGTGTGGATTTTATGGAACTTCCCATAACCCCGGAGAAAATCCTCAAGGCCTTAGACAAAAAAGGAAAATAAATAGGGCGGATAATTCCGGGGACACGAGGACGGATGCCGATGCATTCGAGCATCGTTTTATCGGGTGAGCTTGCTCGTTTACTTTGATGCGTCACCCGACCGTCGAACCGCCCGACGCCCTGACCCTCTCCAGGAAAGCTTCCAGCTTCCCATAGTGGGAGCCTCTCCAGTAAACCTTTCCGCAGCCGGTGCACCCGCTGAAGTCGAAGAAGTGCTTTTTCGTGAGCGGCTCCAGGCGCGGTAGAATCTCTTCCTTCAGCACCGGGGCCAGGTGAGAATTGCAAACCATGCACCTCGTGAACGGTTTTATCGATCTTGTCAGATCGAAGCGGTGCATCACCTCGGCGCATTGTTCTTCCGGATCATTCGAGCGAATGAAAAGCCCCCGGTTCACGACCCGCCGCATGAGGAGTTTCCGGTTCCGGGTCAGGAGCACCCGTTTTTCTATTGTAACAGATTCGAGTAGCGCTTCAGTGGAAGTATTATTCGAGAATTCTGTGTCGAAGCCGAGGAACCTTAGTTTCTTCGCAAGGGCGCCTAGATGCACGTCGGAGACGAACCGGAGATCGCGGAACGGCCGACCCATGAGCCTTGTCACACCCGAAATGTCCAGCGATTCGAAAACCGGGTATACGGAAATATCATCCCCGCCGTTGATCAATTGGTCAAAGTCTGCCGATATACCGTTAACCAGGATCAGGTCCACCTCGGTATGCGGCACGCCGCACGATTCGATGCAGTCCTTCAACGACGTGTTGTGCCTGTAAATCCGCGTGAAGCGGGTCTTCCGACGGGATTTCCGGAGGAAATCGTTCAACTCCTCGTAGAAGCGTATCCATATGGTGATTGTGCTTATACCTGACATGTGAGCCATCAGCCTGTCGGACCGGGACCGGGTTTCTTCCGCCAGCCCCGGCATCGCCATGTCGGAACGATCAGATCGATGCGCTTGCTCTTTCACATATTCAAGGACATTTTCACCGATTGCTCGATAAATTGAATAGCGCGTTCCACCCCATCTTCCATCCGAATCTTTTCACCCAGTGCTGCTGCCCTTTTGCGCATACTCTCACTCGTGACGGCCACTTGTATTGCTGCAGCCAGATTTTCAACAGTTAGTTTTTTCTGCGGAATGGGTTCCGGCCCGACACCAATTTCAGATATGCAGCTGCCCCAGAAAGGTTGGTCTCCGAAAAAGGGACAGATAATGGTAGGCTTCCCCGCCCGTAAACCAGCGGCGGTTGTGCCCGCCCCGCCATGGTGCACCACGGCGGCTACGCGAGGCAACAACCAGTTGTGCGGCGCTTGATCAATTACAAACATGGTCTCTGGAAGGAGCGACGCTTCAAGCCCCCCCCAGCCGGTCGCGATGATGCCGCGCTGCCCTGATTTCTTCAAAGCTTCGGTGACGACGGTTGTGGTCCTGGCGGGATTCCTGCCGGCGATGCTTCCGAACCCGATATAAACCGGCGGCGAACCGGCAGCGAGGAAATCCACCAACGCCCTCGAAGGCGCCCAGTTCTCATCTCCATTGAGGAACCAGTAGCCTGTAACCACAGTCGTCTCGGGCCAGTCGTCCGGCCGGGGAATAACATGCGAACTGTAGGAGTACATGATGGGAACCGGTTGACCGTTTCTTCGCGTCAGCGTGCCGGCCGTGATCCGCCGGGGAGGCAATTCCAGAATCTCCCTGCGCCATGTGTTTATGGTCTTTCCATATATGGCCGCAGCATACCGCAAAAAAGAATAGCTCAATTTGTTGAACCAGCCGCCAAGTTTCACCCTGGAAAACAGAACACATGGAAATGCTCGGGTTGGAGCCAACAGGGGTAAAGGAATGCTTATGAATAGGGGCACATCCAGCTTTTCCGCAATGTCATAGCCGCCTGCGGCCTTTGGGTGGTAAATAATAACGTCCGAGCCTTGCGCTGCTTTCCATTCTTCTTCAAGCATGCGGCGCATGATCGGATTAAACTGCTTTGATACACGGGCAGCCGTTTTTAGCCAGCCGAACGTCCCGCCTGATGATTCGATGGCCTCGTGGCCACGGTCGCTTATGAGGAAACGGCTCATCTCATCGTTCATGAAACCATAATCAAGGCCGTATTGCGTTATGAAACTCTGGAAACCAGAGTGCGTACAGATCTTCACTTGGTGACCGGTCTTCTTCAGACCCAGTCCTAATGCTACAAAAGGCTGAACATCTCCGCGTGATCCCGCCGTGATAATCGCAACCTTCATTGTTCCAATCCGCCCACATTAAAAAGGTTTTGACAGCCAAACAAACCGCTGCGGCTATCCTTCTGCTAAGAAGGTCAAGACATCATCATCAAATTTTCTCTTTATTCTTGGCGGAAATTTGTGACCAACCGCCTCATAGAAACGCTGTGTTACGTTTGGAATTCCCTCTGCCGTCTCATTAATGAGCGGCGCCGGGTAAAAAATATCATCAGTCCCCCCGACGATCAGAGTGGGCGCCTTGATTTCACCGAGGCGATCTGAGGTATCATGATCAAGATCAGCATTAATCGTCACAACGTAATCGGAGGGATCATCGGGTGCGCCTGCCAGCGTCCTGCCAAACAGGCGCATGATCAGCTTGAATAGCAGCCTCCCCATTTTTCCGCTGTACATAACAGCTGAGCTCACATGGATATCTGTCCATCTATTTTGAATCGCCCATTCTCTCCAGCGCTTTAATAATTCTCTTCCTTGTTCACCAATCTTACAGGCAGTGGACCCCAGGACCAATCGCTTCACAAGCTGAGGATAGTCCGCCGCAAAATGCTGAGCAATTTCACCGCCAGTCGAAAGGCCCATGATGTCAGGTGGTGCGCTGAATTCATCTTTTATCATTTGTGCATAATCGTCAGACATGTCACGTGTTGTGTAACCTTCCGGCAATCCCGGCTTCCGTGTCACTAAGAATACTGAGTAATTCTTTAAGTAGGCTTTAAAAGCCACCTTGAGCATTTGAAGATTCATCCCCGCAGGGGCCTTGTTTTCCACTCCCAACCCGTCGAAAATGACGATGGCATCAGATTCGCAGCCGATACGGGCATACGGAAGACCACAGTCGAAAAACCCTGATTTCATCTCATCACTTCTCTCAAACACAATCAGCCCCTGATCCCTAGAAAGATAGTCAAAAATATTTGTGGAATATGAGGACCCTCCGATTCCACAATACTGCACTATCTTTGTATGGCCTTTAAACCAAATTTCATCGATTTTCAGGCGGATGCAAACACAAAAATCAAAACATACTCAACGCGGAATACAATCGCCAGCCTTGGAATCACAGCTTTTGTCTTTACGGTCTAATTTCCATGTACCGTAACAGGAAATAGATGAGATCTTCAACAAAAATAGCAAATTCAGGAATTCACACAGCAACAAGAGGTAAGGTATCGAGGGTGTATGATACCAGCAGGCGAACCGGCGATTTCGATCAGTCGCTGTATCTTATGCCTTGTCAGGTGACGGCGGCACTAAAAGACACACAATCCCTCTGGGCGGATCTTGCTTCGTGTGACGAGCGGCCACGGGCCTGGCGTCAAACTGTTGGGTTCGAAAGGCGACCGTCCTGGGGAAACATCAAACCCACCTCCAGGACGTTGCCGAAAAATCCGGCGAAAACAAAAAACCATCGCAATAATCTGGAGCATCATGAAGAAGTTCTGCCAGAAGCCCTCCGTCAATCCACCCCAATTTCAACGGTTGCCATTTCTTCTTCTGCACGATCCAGGTGCTCAGCGTTCGTCTTGGGAAAACAGCCATCGGTCTATCGAGCGTTATCCTTACGGTTCTGTTATCGAGGGCAGCAATTTCTTTAACAAATTCCCAATAGGCATATTACCTCGGAATTTGAAATTTCTTAAATATCCACCCGGTAAATATGACATCTTCGGGAATCCATTGCAGTTTGGCAATTCAAAAATGGAGGATAGGGTGAGTACTTACGATCCAGTTGGGAAGCGAATCTGGATAGATAGTACCCGGTTGCGAATGCGAATTCTGAAATGCCGAAAGTGTACGGCACTGCATTGCCCTAATTCCTAAATGATTGCAGCGCTATATGCTCTACAACTAAAAACTGGCATGCTCTTTGCTCTGATAAATATCTAAAACAAAACGATCATCCATTCAATAAAGAAGGAGGGCTTACAATGAAACGATTTGCTATTCTGGTAGGAAGTATCATGTTTGTAGTCATGTCATCCTATTCGGTTTTTGCTTGGGGACCCATGTGGAGCGGTGGTGGACCGGGGGACTGTTGGCAGAATTCACGAAGTTACGACAGGGTCAATCAAGTACAGCAAGCAAAAGTGGATCGACTCAACAATAAAGTATATGAGGAAAGGGCGCAGCTGAGAGAAAGGGCTTGGGCCAAAAGGGCTGATCTGAGAGTAAACCCGAATGCGCCCACTCCCTATGGGGGAAACGGGAGACGCGGTGGCGGCTATGGGCCGGGAAGCTGCTGGAATTGATAGTGAGAAAAATGTCATCAGGAGGGAGCTAGGCTCCCGCCCCGCACAATCCGGATTTGTAATGAATTGTGCGGAAATCAACCGTATAGGAGCTTCATAATGAAAGTGAAAAGAACTTTTTCTATGGTTTTGACCGGGAGGAATACAAACGAATGCAACAGGCTCTTGGCGGAAGTTCCGAATAAGGAGTTGAACCGGGAAGAGGCATGAAGGAGTAATTTTGCTATGAAGAAAATATCAATCGGTGTTGCAATAGCTTTGATGATCATGTTTGTGGGTTCAGGTTCTGTTCTGGCACGTAACGGCGGCGGCTACGGTGGCGGCAAAGGCGGTGGACACGGTGGAGGAAAAGGCGGCGGCGGTTATGGTGGCTTTGAAACCATATTGTTTTCGGCTTTTCCTTCTGAAGCCTTTCCTTCAGAAGATACCATAATGAACCCCAATGACGAAATGTGGTCCCAGATTGAAGGGATATCTGTTCCTGTTATGCCCATGATGGCCCCAGAACTATGGGGACAAAGCAATACAGTGGAACTGAAATCCCTCCACAATGATACGGATGTTTACATCTATGCGAGATGGGCGGATTTGAACCAGAGCGTTTTCAAAAGCATGTGGGTCAAAACCTCTGACGGGTGGACAAACTCCGGCGCTAACGAAGACCGCATGGGCTTCGCATGGGACATAGATGGTTCCTTGTCCCGGTCCAACGGGTTCGGACCAAGAGGCGGCGTGGCGGTCGGGTGCGCCACCCTTTGCCATGTTGACCCTGATGATCCGAACAAACTGACGATGAGTACCGCTTATACCGGGGGCGTGGCCGATCTTTGGCAATGGAAAGCAGCGCGGACAAATCCTGTTGGTTACTCGGATGATCAGTACTTTGATAATGTAAATCATAAGGGTGATGAAGGCGTGAGCACCTACAGAGAAAACAAATCTGAGGACGGATCGAAACCCGGCTATATGTTTGCTTTTGAGGGCGGAGTGGGGACATCGCCATACCTTTTTGAAGATGAAGCGACACCCTTTTCTGACAACCTGTTCGATGGTGATGCTCTTCCAGGTTATGTTCTGCGAACACCCTCCGGAGACCGGGCAAATGTGGAAGCGGTCGGTGTGTGGGTGGACGGATACTGGACTGTGGTATTTAAGAGAAGCCTCAGGACAGAATCCGAAAATGATGTTCAGTTCACCGCGAATGCAAATTATCCATTTGGCATTTCAATCTTCGATAATGCCGGCAATGAAAAACATCTGAAAAGCCACCCGTTGTACCTATGGCTTGAATAGTTGATCGTTGAAACTTTCTTTGGTTGCCTAGCTCTGCTCCTCCTGCAAAACGGGCAAATAGATTCCTTGCGCCACTAAAAGATCAAATTATCATCTCTTTACCCGCAAACGCCAACTCTGAGAGACGCGGTTTCGTCCGTTGCACAAATGGCGCTCAATTTGTAGCATTGACTTTCTGCTCTCAAGCGATTCATGCGGCGGCGTGAGAAAAAGCAGTCACAATCTTTTGCATCCCCCTGCCCTATCTTCAGTAAGTGACGGCGCGACTTATTCCATCAAAACCATGGCGAAAAAATGCCATGTGCCGTATGTTTCTTTGCGGGTATCAATGTGGAAACCATTTCTGCGGGCTGTTTTGAACACATCAATGCCACAGGCTTCCATCATCGGTCTGAGCTTTGTCTTTTTTTCTTCCGTTTCCGGAGACTCGCACGGAGCCTCCTTTTTGCCCGTGGGTCATGTACTCCCCGGACTCGCGGACCCCACGGCAGATCCGCCTCCCGCTGAAAGCGCCGTCAATGCGAAAGCCTTATAAAATCCACTGTGATAAGCCTCACCCTCCAGGCGGCAGGCGATTTCGGTCAACAACTGCCCATCTTCTCCACTAATCAGAATCGCTCTCGAATACTCGCCCATCACCTCCTTAACCTCCCCGATTTCAGGCGTTTTGGGCGGATGATACCCGTCTTTACCATACATGGGACATCCGTAAACACATTTCCACTTCACCCATTTTTCCACCACGATAGAGTCCGTATCGATAACCTTGGCCTTTTTTGCCCCCATTTCAAGGGCACGTGCTGCCATATCCTCGATAGTCACGATTTGCGGTGTTAACAGGTTGCTGCTTTCGGGCAATGAGGGTACTTCGTTTTTCTGCGGCATTTGCGATTTATGCTCCTCTGGTTCCGGTTTGCGAGCGCGAATCAGCGCACCCTTGGTTTTGGGAGAACTGTTGAAACCTGTTTCAGCAACCCGTTTAACGTCCACGAAGCCGGTCTTTTTCAATGCTGCCAGAAATTCCATTTCCGGTACGGCACCGCCCTCTCACTGAAACCAGGTTGCAACACGGTCCTTGAGATCTTTGGACAGGGCCCGGGAAACAAACTGATCCGCCATGAACAATCTTCCTCCCGGTTTTAAAAGCCCGTACATGGACTGGAGGGCAGTCTCCTTTTCAGGGATGAGGTTGAAAACACCGTTGGAAATAACCACGTCAAACCGTTCTTCCATGCCAGACAGACGCTACACATCCCCAACCTGAAAATCGACCTTTTCGGCTTTCACCATCTCTTTATTGGCGTTGGCTTTTCGAATCATCTCGGTGGTCAGATCCAGCCCCAAGACCCTGCCGGAGGCACCCACCAGTTTTCCAGCCAAGAGGGCATCCACACCCGCGCCGCAACCGATATCAAGCACCCGTGCTCCCGAAGGGATTTCACCTAGTGAAAATGGATTGCCAACACCACAAAAGGAATCCGCCACCGCATCCGGCAGATCCCCGGTGAGGTGATTGTCATACTGCAACCCCTTGAGTCCATCCCGTCCTGTGGGATATTTAAAATGGCCCTCGGGTGTTGCAGCGACCTTTTTGTATTTATCCCGGATTCCAGCATCTATCTGTTCCAGATCTCGAGTACTCAACTGGGAAACCATCACATCCGCCTTTTCCTTTTTTAGAGTTCCTGACACAACTATTAGAAATTGAAAACTTTTCCATCGGCAATCAGATCAATGAGATGGGGTGCACCATCCAGCATCATATTGGGGAAAAACCTGGCCTCGTCAACCTGACGGGCAATTGCGCACGGCGGTCAGACCCCAATGGGAATCTCGTTTTCGAGTAAGTAAGGAAAATAGTCGCCGGGACAGTCTCCGGTTAGCGTCTTTTCCGTGAAGTCCCGAGTGTTGTCGGCCCACAATGTGCCATCTTCTATGAAAAAGATATGGACATTGTGTCCTTTTTCATGGGTAACTTTGGCAAATTGAAAACATCTTGCCGCCAAATTTACATCTGTCTTGCTGAGTGTATAAACAAAATTTGCCATATTTCCCTCCGTTTTTAACCCGCTGGTCTACAAACACCCGCCGGTCATTTTTTTATGGACATACTACGATAGCGTGTCTTTTTTTTCAGTGATTCCATTAGCTCTTTTTCGTCTAGTTTGCCTGCATCGTATTTTACTTTTGCCTCACGTCTCAAAGCCGTGACTTCGTAGCTCATAACTCCTGCGATCCCATCCAGGGCCGCCGCGACAAGCGCCTCTCATGACGGTCAGTTCAAATTTGGAATGTCCAGTAAAACTTCTTTTTCTTCAATTCCGCTCATAGCAACCTCCTTTGTTGTGACATGTTATCTTTTCGTCCCATATTTTCTCTCTTCTTCCCGGTTGTTGGCAGCCCTTTCAACCCCCCTTCATTATTTCACAATCCACTTCAGTTGTTCGAATGACTTGCTTTTCGCACCGCTTCTGTTAGGGACTCCATATCCGGAATGTTGTCAAAAGCGATGTATTCGTTAATCACAATTGAAGGCACCGCGGGCATACGTCCGCAAATGGAGCCGAGTTCGGCATGACGCGTGACCCCTTCGCGAGACCCGACATCGACCACCTCCCACGCCAGAATCCCTGGCTCAAATTCCGGGGCAATTTCCTCCAGAATGGCTGTCGCAAGATCGCACATCATACACCCCTTCTTTTTCGCAATAATCTCTACCACAACTCTTTGATCACCCATCTTCAAGAATCCTCTCCCTATTGGAAAATCAGCGAATTGATGACACAGCAATCTGCTTTTGAAAACGCGGCTCTAATTGAATCTTGGGGTTTAAAGGCCCTCATTTACCAGATACCCGAACATCAATGCTTCCTTCACGTGATAATTTGTTCAGGATAAAGACAGCACTTTCTCGTTCAAGCCTGAAATATTTTGCAACCGCTTCCGGCTCGATCCTCTCTTTTCCATTTAAAAAAATCAGGACCTCCTTTTCTATCTCTTTCAACCACTCATTGAACAATCCCCTCAGCTCCGTCGTAGAATAAGTGGCTATTTCGTATGAGTAGCTGATTGCAGAGAGAACCTCTTTGCTCATTTCCACCGGACTCACACCTGAGTCCGCGCATTCCTTTATTCAATGCCCCACCATGTCAATCAATTCACGGCTCTTCTCATGGTTTGCGAGTACTGCTCGAAGAATATCTTTCTTTTCCTTTTCACTTAAACCGATCAATAGAGAGGTAACCAGGCTCTGAAGGACCTCCTTTTTCACGTCAGGGCTCAAACCGACCAACGTTTCGTCTATGCTGTTTTTGCTCATCAGATTCCTCTTTTAATTTGTTTTATCTTCCACTATTAGAAATTCTCACGTGCTTCTCCATTTCATGACTTCAGGGAATTGTTCACTTGGGACAAATCGCTCAAGACATCAATCAGGCCCGGAGAAGAAAGACGGTAGTAAATAAATGGGCCGTTTCTTTCTGTCTTGACAACTTCGGAATTCCGCAGGGTTCTCAGGTGAAAAGAGACAAGGGTCTGTGGCAGATCCGTGGCATGGATAATCTCGGTAACGGAAAGGGAATCTTTCCCGATCGCCATAACGATTCGAAGGCGGTTCAACTCGGCAAGCGATTTTAAAATTTTGACAAGGTTTTCCATCGGTATGATTAACTGCATGAGCTTTTATTTATATGAGCGATTGCTTATATGCTAACGGAACCAAACCATATTTGTCAACATGAAAAACCTGATCATGCGCCTCAAGGTTACTGGCTTAATATGGCACTCAATGACAGTGGATCGCTATGGCAAAATAGTATAATCGACTGACGGTTAGTTTCGCTAACCTAAAACTGACCCCCAAAAGAACAAAACGACAACCGAAAATTGCCCCCCCTGAGTGGTCCTCTGGTAAGAAGGATTGTAAAAAACATCAATCCTATGACTGGAGGCAGAAAGGAGAATGCTCACGGTGGATCAATACAGCTACATACGGACAGCACATCGGGTTTATGGCAAAACCATAAAACAGATTGCGCGGGAGACGGGACATTCCAAAAATACAGTTAAGAAGGCGCTTCGGGGAGAATACAGCGGTTATAAACCAAGGATAGGACAACCCTATCCTGTTCTGGGTCCTCATGTTAAAACCATCGACCAATGGTTGAACGATGATAAAGAGCGTCCAAAAAAGCAGCGGCACACGGCTGTGCGGGTTTTTAACCGTCTGAAACAGGAGTATGATTTTCAAGGATCTGAGACAACCGTCCGGCGATATGTTCGCGAGGCAAAATTGAGATTGGGTGTTAGTGGTCGTGAGGTATTTATACCATCAGATCCACAGGCCGGTGTTGAAGCTGAGGTAGACTGGGGCGTATGCATTGCCATATTGGGAGGTATTGAAACACG
>JABGPV010000430.1 GCA_018644785.1 Deltaproteobacteria bacterium
AGGCATCTTCAGTGCGAGCGTTTCTTTCGTTTTCATTTTCTGCCGGTTCATCATCAGCCGCCCTCCCCGCCCCCACCTGACAAAGAAGCGGCAGATGACCGTATTAACAAAGGCCGTCAGTTTGAAGAAACCGTCATGCGCCATTTACAGAACAATGGCGCAGCCATGGTCCGGATACCTGAAAGGGACGATAATGGAAATTTCAGGCCCATGGAACGTAGGCATCGGGACACGATTGCCGGCCTGAATAAATTGCTGGAAATGCCGGCCGGGGAAATCACCGGCCCCCGTTACCTTTCCCAGGGTGTACTCAGTGAAAACACCCTGTTCCAGGATGTGGACGGCATTGGCATTCCCGACCTTATTCGACTTTCCCGGGAAAAAAGCACTTTGATATTCACTGTGGGAGAAATCAAGAATAGCCAGGCCCCCCGGGTTCACCACAAGTGGCAGACGGCCTTCTACACCTTTTTGCTCAAAAAAATGATCGCATCACAAAAGATAAGTGGATCCGTCGCCATCTCAAACCGAGGCTTTCTGCTATTGCCCGCTCAGGAAAAGACGGGGCAAATGGTGGAACATGAATTTGAGTTACATCCGTATCTGGCGGCCTTCCCGGCATTGATTCAAAATCTGGATATGATCATCTCAAAAAATGCCAAAGAAGCCGGGTTTCAGCTCAAGCACCATTGCGTTTATTGCCGATGGTTCCACTTCTGCTATCAAGAAGCCTTGGACCGGGAAAACATCCAGTTTTTGCCGAACCTGCCCCCCGGACAACTGGATCAACTAAGAGCGCTGGATCTCAAGAACATGGACCAGGTCAAACAGTGGCTGGAGACCTCACGGATCGAACCGGTTCTCATGTCGCCCCACGCGCTAGATGAGCTGAAAGCCGGCGTCAACGCCTTCTCAAACCATCATATTTTGCTTAAAAAAAAGATTACGCGACTTTTTCCAGCCAACATCTCAGCATCGATAATTCTCTTTGCAACCCCCGGGCTGCGACCTTTCCATAGCCCAATCCTAGGACTTCGCGTTGTGAACGACAAAGGCAATGATTCAGTCGTTCACATTTGGGAGATGCAAACGGACAGCAACAACAAGGAATCGGCATGGCATGATTTCGCGAACACTTTTCTTGTCATCTGGAAGCAGGCCGCGGAAAACGGTAAAGGGCCACATGTGTTTTCCTTTGGCGGCAGAACCCCGCCCCTGCTTCTCAAATGGACCCGGGAGATGGGAGAACCGGAGGAATATGAATTGATCGCGGACATGGTTCAAAACCACTGGACCGATCTTCGCCACGGGTTCAGAAACCATTTCGCTCTCCCCATCCCCGGGGAACTCACCCTGTATTCTCTGCATCACGTTCTGGGTTTGGCGCCGGCCCCGAAAAAGCCCCTCAGTTTGTTTCACGGGGAGCGGAATGATGTTGAACTGAAAGATGCTCTGTTGTTATGCGACCACTTAAGAAAATGGCTCATGGACCGCCTGATAAGCAGCCGACAACAGGAGGGGTGGAAAACAGGGCCGGAAAAAGAAGATCCATCCCGGACCTATATCCGGTTCGTGAAAGAAGAGCAGCGTTTAAGGCAGGAAGATATTCTGTCGCTGCAGGAATATTCCCTGAAGGAACGGGTGGATCGCTTCCGGGCCATGGGGCCACTTCGCTTTACGGGAAAAGAACTGGATCATGAAGGAAAATTCCGATACAACTTTTCCGTAACCTACGACCATGGCACATCTAAATTCCGGGAAGGGGATTTTTTAAAACTGGTGTTACAAGGGACGCGTGATCTTCAAAGCGGGTTTTCCGTCATCCTGAACCGCTATGCCCCGGCCGGGAAAACCCTGTCCATCGGCTCCCGGCAGGGACATTTGGCCTTGAACCGACGTATTTATTATTCCCTCGAAGAGGATGCGGAAGATTGGACCACCCCCAAACTACTCCATGCGGTCAAAACCGTGTTGAGCCGGAATGAGCATCCATTTTCACGCATATTGCGGGATGACCTCCCCTGCACGCAGCATCAAAATTCCTCGTCCTGGATAGGGAGATGGCTCGCACAAAACAGTCCTATGGTTGGACTCAATGCTGCACAGAGGCAAGCCATGGAACTTCCTTTCACCTATCAATTGAGCCTCATTGACGGTCCTCCCGGAACCGGCAAGACCCATCTTCTGGGCTGGATGCTGATCGCGCTCGTCCTTCACGCCCATGAATCAGGGAAACCCCTGCGCATTGCGCTTAGCGCCCTGACCCACCAGGCCATCGACAATGCCCTTGAAAAAATCTCGCGATTACTGAAGCAGTTCAACCTGAAAGGCTTCCCCGCTCGATTGATCAAGTGGGGCAGACCCAACGAACCCACAAAGGAGGATGATCATTTCAGCGTTGAAACCTCCAATGATCCCGAGGAAATTTTCAGCCGCCGACACCTGATTCTCGGGGCTACCGGATATGGACTTTACAGCCTTTTCGACAGCCGCAACGGCCATTTTCCCCCGTATTTCGACTGGGTAGCATTGGACGAGGCCTCCCAGATCCTGGTTCCCCAGGCAGCCCTGACGATGGCCTATGGAAAGGGGAATTATCTTCTTCTGGGGGACGTTAAACAGTTGCCCCCCATTGTTCTCGGCCACAATGAAAGGGGAAATGCAGAGCCCCTTTCGCCGGGCCAAAAGCCGTTGAAAGTTCAAAAATCAATTCTTGAGCATCTCTCTCGACCTAGCAACGCCGAAAATCGCGTCCGCCTGAATGTCACTTACCGAATGAACCGAGAACTCTGCCGATTTCCGAGCCTCACCTGGTACGACGGCGCCCTTCATCCCGCCCCTGAAACCGCCGGGTCGCGACTCGCGCTGAAAGGGGAAATCTCTAACAACGAAATAGACCGACTGATCGATCCGGATCGACCCGTAACCCTGGGCGTTATGGATCATCGCGGACATCGTCAGGAATGCGAACCGGAAGCCCACATCATCTCCCGCATCGCCTGCCGATTGATCACCCATTTCGCAGTTCAACCGCAGCAGATAGCCCTCATCTCCCCCCATCGCGCTCAGAACAACGCCATCTCGGCCCGCCTTTCCGGTCTGCTCGAGGGGTCAAACCATGAGCTTCCCCTGATTGATACGGTGGAGCGGGTTCAAGGCGCGGAAAGGGACGTGATTATTTTCGGGTTCACAGCATCGGATCGGGGCCATATAATATCCAGTTTCCTGAACAATCCCAACCGCTTCAACGTGGTCATGACGAGAGCGAGAAAAAAACTCATCGTGATCGGCAGCAACGTTTTTTTCTCCGCCATTCCCAACAGGGAAAAAGACCTCGGAAACAATGCATGCTTCAAAGAATTTTATGAACACTGCAAGGAAAGGGGAAGTCTCTTTTTTCTTTGATATTTTTCCCCGTTTATTGGCCAAAGGAGAAAGGTATACTTTGCAACTATCGGGTAGATCAGTAGTCCCAATGACAAGCTTCATAGGTTACAGGAAAAAACATCACCCGCTCAAAACC
>JABGPV010000431.1 GCA_018644785.1 Deltaproteobacteria bacterium
GCCCCTGGAACATGATGCAAAGCTGGGGTGTACCGTCCATCAATCTCCACTCAAAAGCCCATGAATATGCCAGTATGCTGGCCGCCAAGGGACAAAGAGTCGTGGATATGTCCTTTGCCGGCGGCTTTGCTCTGGAAGACAGTATTTTTAAGGGACTGGCACTGGGTGCCCCCTATACGAAACTGATCTGTATGGGACGAGGCATCATGATTCCCGGATTTGTGGGGGCAAATATACAGGGCGCCCTTAAACCCGAAGAACGTGCCGCTGTAAACGGACACTGGTCTGAGCTACCCAAATCGGTACTGCAGGTGGGCAGCACCGCCAAAGAAATCTTTGCCGGATATTTTGATTTGCAGAAGAAAGTGGGTAAAGATGAAATGAAAAACATCCCCTATGGTGCCATTGCATTCTGTACACTGGCGGACAAACTGGGATGCGGATTGCAGCAATTGATGGCAGGCGCCAGGAAGTTTTCTCTGGACAAAATTGCCCGCGGCGACCTCATGAGCGGCAACCGTGAAACTGCAAAAGAAACCGGCATTCCGCACGTGGCGGATGTAAACGACGAAAGTGCCCGAAAAATCCTTAACGGCTGAAAAACAGCCGATACTTCGTTAAAATAATGAAAAGGCCCTCGGACGTCCATTGGCCGTCTGAGGGCCTTTTTTTCACAACCCTTCTCACCAATTAAGGAACCTTATAGGACCTCGCCTCAGGCTATCGTTTGCATGTCGGATTGCAGATAGGTTGTCAGATTGACCTTACTGTTGGCAATTTTGAGTTTTCGCCGGATGTGTTCCCGGTGCCGCTTGATGGTAGCGGCGGATACCCCCCGCATTCGGGCGATTTCCTTGGTCTGAAGTCCATTTCGGATCAGATTACAGATGTTCACTTCCGTCGGCGTTAAAGACAGGTAGTTTTTCGACAAATTGTTGACGAACGGGGATACGATCTCATCAAGATTGGTCTTGAGCACCTCGATATACTTCCACTTGCCTTGGGGCAAATCCATGGCAAGGGCATGCAGCAGGGGGTTGATAATCTTGTCGATATTGGTTTTCACATCCCTATAGATTCCCTGCTTTTCCTCTTCGATTCTTGCCAGAACGGCACGAAGCGCGGAGTTCGCCTCCTTCAACGCTTTCCGTTCCAGCATCAACTGCTGGTTTGTTTCCTGCAGTTCAATTTCCGCTGAAATCCGCATGGCCGTGCTACCAATACGTTCTGCCAGAGCATCCAGCAACGCTCTCTCCTCATGAAGAAAAGGGCCTTCATCCGCCGGTGGACATTCTTTAAGGTAGAAAATAGCCACCTCGCCCACCGGTTCATTGTACATGAAAATCCTGGACGATTGGCGCCATTGAGTCATTTTAAATCCACTGCTCTTATGGGTCTCTCCTTTAAAAACAATCCTGGCGCAGGCACTTTCGGGATACTGCCACGAATAGGGCAAAAAGTTCACCAGATCCCGCAACAAATCTTCAATGGAATCAGGATGAAGTTCCGCCAATTGGGCAATTCCATACAGACAGTTCAGCTCCTTGATCCGTTCGCGAAGCGCCATCATGAGTTTTTCGGGATCGGTTTCGTTGTTAAGAGGAATCCGCCATAAACGGAAGAAATCCCGATTTACGTTTTGGAAATTTCCGCCAGCAGCCTTGGGTGAAGAGGTGTTTGGTGGGATCATGAACATCTCCTGATACTCTCATTAATGGGTATTCAATAGGCATTCAATAGGCCTTAATAGGACCCATCTATCATGGGTATTAAGGGGGCATTTTTATTGTCTTTACGGAGCGTATCCTGACCGATACCCTACGCGCTGTCAACCTTAAAATGTCAATCAAGGGAGGTTTATATGTCGAAATCAAAGTTGGCCTTCATTCTGGAGGGGCGCAAAAGCCAGCCCCATCAGCTCGTCGAAGTGCTTCAGGATGTTCAAGCGTTGGAGGGATACATTTCGGAATCGTCCATGCGGGACATATCCGAAGCACTGGGCGTACCCCTTACGGAAGTCTATGCCGCAGCTTCATTTTACAAGGCCTTTTCCTTGAAGCCAAGGGGCAAGAATGTGCTCACCGTATGCACGGGTACCGCTTGTCATGTGCGGGGTTCAAAAATGGTGCTCAATCAGGCCACGGGTCAGCTGGGCGTTACCCCTAATGAGATGACGGAAGACGGCCTCTTTACCATCGAGCAGGTGAATTGCCTGGGAGCCTGCGCTCTGGGACCGGTGGTGACTGAAAACGGATCATGCTATCACCACATGAATGCCGGAAAGGTAAGAAAGCTCATCAACAAATTAAGCGATTCATCAACGGAGGGACATCTGCATGCACAAGATCAACACCATTCATGATCTGGAAGCCCTTCGGGAAAACCTTAGACGCTACCGGGAAAGTTTTCAGAAAACCCTGATTCTATGCGGGGGGACGGGATGCCAGGCATCGCGATCCGGTGACCTCATCGACAACATCCGGACAGAACTGGCCAAACAGGGCCTCGCAGCCGATGTTCTGGTACGGCCCACGGGTTGCCATGGATTTTGTGAACAGGGTCCCATCCTGGTGGTGGATCCTGAAAACACCTTTTACTGCCATGTCTCTCCTGACGACGCCGAGGAAATCGTCCAAAAGGCCGTAGGCAAAGGCGAGGTGATCGAACGCCTGCTCTACACGGACCCGGTTTCAGGAAAAACCATTGAAAAGGAATCGGATATTCCCTTTTACCAGGCCCAGGACCGACAGCTGCTGGCCCAAAACCGCCAGGTGGATCCCTGCGACATTGAAGATTACATTGCCATCGGCGGCTATTCGGCCATCTCAAAGGTGATCTCGGGCATTTCCCCGGAGAATGTGATCGAGGAAATTAAACAATCCGGCTTAAGGGGCCGCGGTGGAGCCGGCTTTCCCACCGGCCGAAAATGGGCGCAGTGCTTTGAAGCGCCCGGGGATGAAAAATACGTGATCTGCAATGCGGACGAAGGGGATCCAGGCGCCTACATGGACCGCAGCGTACTGGAAGGAAATCCGCATCTGGTGCTCGAAGGCATGATGATCGGAGCATGGGCCGTTGGTGCCTGGCAGGGCTATGTTTATGTGCGGAACGAATACCCTCTGGCCGTGAAGCATATTCGCGTGGCCATAGAACAGGCCAGAGAAATGGGCATCTTAGGCGAAAACATTTTCGGGACGTCCTTATCCTTTGACGTGGAAGTGGCCCGGGGGGGCGGCGCGTTTGTCTGCGGAGAATCAACGGCCCTCATGGCCTCCCTGGAAGGAAAGGTGGGCGAACCGCATCCAAAAGACGTGCATTCCGTGGTGGACGGTCTCTGGCATAAACCCACGGTGTTGAACAATGTGGAAACCTGGGCCAATGTGCCTTTCATCATGGAAAATGGCGCAAAACGCTTCGCTCTGAAGGGCTCTCAGAACAGCAAGGGCACCAAAATTCTAGCCCTGACCGGTCACATTAAAAACACGGGGTTGGTG
>JABGPV010000432.1 GCA_018644785.1 Deltaproteobacteria bacterium
CAGGAAAGGTGCTTTCGGGGCCGTGGGTCAGGTCAGACCCAGTTACCAGTGTTGCGACGGCACGGTGCCCCGAACCAAACTGCCCGAGGTCCTCAACAAAGTCATCGCCATAGGGGAGAAATACGATCTGCCCATCGGCAATGTGTTTCATGCGGGCGACGGCAACCTTCATCCCCTCATCATGTTCGATGAAAGGGACCCGGAGGAAAAAGCGCGAGTGCAGAAAGCGGCCACAGAGATCCTGAAGGCCTGTGCCGATGCGGGCGGGACCATCAGCGGTGAACATGGGGTAGGGCTTGAAAAACTGAAGGAAACATCCTTCATCTTCTGCGAAACGGACCTGGCATTTGAAAGGACCCTGAAACAGGCCTTCGACCCCAACAACATCATCAACCCGGGCAAAATGATTCCCGAAGCCGTTTGTCAGTAATAAACTCTCGCCAAGGAGCTGCTAAAGTGAAAAATTTTGAGGAAATCATCAATGAACTCAGAGGATTGCTGGGACAGGAATCGGTCACGGTGGAACCGGACAGGCTTTCCACATTCAGGGTGGATCACCTGACCCCACAAGCAGTGGTTTTTCCAAAAAACACCCGGCAGGTTTCAGACGTGGTCCGCCTGGCCCATGTCAACAATCTAGGGCTTATCCCCTGGGGCAGCGGCACACACATGACCATGGGCAACCCGCCAAAGCGCCTCGATCTGGTACTCAGCACCTCACGCATGAACCACATCATCGATGTGGACACGGCCAACCTGACCATCACCGTGGAAGCGGGCGTCAAGTTCAGGGATATCCAGGCGCGCCTGGCCACCCAGGAGGACCGCTGCTACCTGCCCCTGGAAGACCTGGCGACAGAAGCGGATGAGGTGATCTGTTCCGACCGGTCCCACAGCGGCAGCTTTCTGCCCATGGACCCCCCCCAGGCGGATAAAGGCACCATCGGCGGCATCATCGCCACCAATGCCGCAGGACCCCGCCGCCTGCTGTATCGCCTGCCAAGGGACCTGATCCTGGGGGTGCGCATGGTGGCCCCCACGGGGGACATCGTTGGATCAGGCGGAAAAACCGTCAAGAACGTATCGGGCTATGACGTCTCCAAGCTGGCCGTGGGCTCCCTCGGGAGCCTCGGCGTTATCTGTGAAATGACCTTCAAGCTCCTTCCCCTGCCCGAAAAAATGGAAACCCTTCTCTTCTCTTTCCAATCTTTTGACGCGGCATCGGCTTTTGCAAACCAGATATTTGAAACAACCCTTCTACCCGCCGCGGTGGAAGTGTTGACCGAGGGCACCTGCAGCCACCTGCCCATGGAAGGCATCTCCGACTTTTCAGCAGCGCCTTATGGGGTTGCCGTGGCCCTGGAAGGGTTTGTTCCGGCCGTGGCCCGCATGTCTGATGAAATGACAACCATGGCCAAATCCCACGGGGCAGTTACAAACAACCGTCTTGAGGACCACCGGCATCAAGCCTTCTGGCTGGCCGTGAGCAAACTGGGCCGGACCCTCGAAGAGGAAAATCCAGGATTGATGACCCTGAAAGTCAATTCCCCTGTTTCAGAATGGGCGACAACCTTCAAATCCCTTGAAACCACCTTTTCAGGAGCCGGCCTGCCCTGTGCCCTGCAGGCCCACGCGGGAAACGGCGTATGCCTGGCGAGCCTTCTGCTGGACGGAAAAGATGACGGCGTCATGGAAAAGGCTGTTGGCACCGTAAACCGTCTATCGAGCCTGTTCAGTGAAACGGACGGTTCCCTGGTGGTACAGACGGTACCTTCCCGTTGGAAAGCACAACTCAATATATGGGGGAACCTATGTTCGGCGTTCCCGGTGATGAAACGGCTGAAGGAAAAAATTGATCCATTGGGTATTATGAATCCGGGGAGATTTGTGGGAGGATTGTAAACAAAGAGAAGCCAGAAGTCAGAATAAAAGACACGAAAAGGGGTAAACCGGTATGAATATTGTTCAGCTCAAGAAATTATCCTACGACGAAGTGGCCAAATGCAACAAATGCGGTTTCTGCCTGCCCAGCTGCCCCACCTACAATGCTGCCAGACAGGAAGCCTATTCCCCCAGAGGGCGAAATGCCATCACCCGGTTTGCCATTGAGGAAAAGCTTCCCCTCAGCGACGATACGGAACGATCCATTTTCACCTGCCTGGGATGCGGTGCCTGCACGGCCGTGTGCCTCTCCAGCGTCCAAACCAAGGACCTCATCTTTCAGAACCGGGAGTGCCAGGTGGATGTGGGATTCTATCCGAAAATCGCGGACCGGCTGGTCAAAACCCTTGAAAAAACCCGCAATATCTCAGACGACGACCCGGAAGACCGCAACGAATGGCAGGAATTGATCAAGGAACTGCCCGAAGGGGCCCTTGAAAAAGATCAGGCGGATGTGGTGTTCTTTGTGGGATGTGTGGCCTCCTTTTTTCCCCTGGTACAGAACATCCCCGCCAATATGGCCAGGATTATGCGTAAGGCCGGCATCGACTTCACCATCCTCGGCGGCGAAGAATGGTGTTGCGGCTTTCCCCTGGTGGGAACGGGAATGCCGGAGAAACTGGAAGAGATGAAAGCCCACAACCTTCAGAAGATGGCCGATGTGGGCGCCAAAACCATTGTCTTCACCTGCCCCTCGTGCTTTCACACCTGGCAGCATTTCTATGAAACCGACCTGAAACTCATGCACGCCACCCAATTGATGGCGGAATTGATCCAGGACGGGAAAATCGAACTGACCCAGGAGCAAAACATCACGGCCACCTACCACGACCCCTGCGACCTGGGCCGCAACACCGGGGTATATGAAGAACCCCGACAGGTGATCCAGGCCATTCCCGGGCTGACATACAAAGAAATGCCCATGAACCGGAAATTCTCCGTCTGCTGCGGCGGGGGCGGCAACGTTGAGATGACCGACCCGGATCTCTCGGCCCAAGTGGCCCAGAGTAAGCTGGATTCGGTTCAGGCAACAGGCGCGGACACGGTCATAACGGCCTGTCAGCAATGCGTGCGAACCATGGCCAGCCGGGCGAGGCGGCAGAAGATTGACGTGCAGGTGAAGGATCTCACGGAGCTGGTGGTGGAGGCGATGGGTTGACACATCCCTTTCTCTTACCTATACTTCTGAAAAATCAAGTACGGGCGAAAAATCTTTCGCCCCTACAAATAGGGAGACCAAAATGAGCTTTGATGCAAATAAATTCCGAGATATTGATCCGGGTCAGCGGGTTCTCATGGGCCCCGGGCCCAGCGACGTGCCCCCCCGTGTACTCCAGGCCCTGTCCGCACCCTGTATCGGGCATCTGGACCCCGCGTTTCTGTCCATCATGAATGAAACCCAAGACCTCTTGCGCCATCTCTTTCAGACGGAGAACGAATTGACCATTGCCGTTTCAGGCACCGGTAGCGCCGGCATGGAAACCTGCTTTGTCAATCTCGTGGAACCCGGTGATGAAGTGGTGGTATGCGTGAACGGGGTTTTCG
>JABGPV010000433.1 GCA_018644785.1 Deltaproteobacteria bacterium
ACGGCATCTGCGGACAAACCGCCCGAGGAATCGAGCTCCTGGAGGTCGTACGGAATCGAGCCGCGAGACTCCATTTGACCGGGATCAGGATTTACACAGACCTCATGAGTGTTTTGGCCTACCTTGAGGCCCGCCGCATTGACGAGGCGGAAAAGCACCTGGACGATATTTTTTCCCACCCGGAACCCGAACTGGGCAATTACACCCTATGGGCGGGATATGCTTCCAAAGCTTATATTCTTTACGCCCGGGGCGATCTGCAGGGATGTTTTGAGTGCCAGAAAAAGGCCCATGAAAAGGCCAAAAAAATCGGGTGGCATCACCATCGAGGTCCGTGGAATTTTGAATACATGGATGCTCTGGAGCGTGTCGGCATGATCCATCCGGAGATGAATTATGATTCGGAGATCAAGCGTGTCAGCGACTGGCCCGATGTTTACATGCAGGGGGTCGGTCTTCGTTGCCGGGCCCAGCGGCTTGCATTGAAGGGGGAACATCCTGAAAAGGTCTTGTCGCAACTGAAGCGGAGCCAGGAACTGTTGACCCGTGCCGGGGCCCGTATCGAGCTGGCCAGAACCCAGATGTTCCTGGCCCGACAGCATCTGGAATCGGGAGAAGACAAACCTGCAAGGGAACTGCTGGGGGAAGCCTGGGATGTGCTTTCAGGCGTCAATGAAAGTCTCTTTCCCGACGAACTTCGTCCCTACCTGGATGACGCGGGGGAAGATGTGCTGATCAACACGCTGGTGGAGGTGAGCAATGTGATCGGCACGGTTCGAAATCGCAAACGGTTGCTGGAACGTATCATCAATCTGCTCATGAGACTTACCCTGGCCGGAAGAGGCGGCTTTTTTCTTACCGACCCTGAAGATGGCTTTGAGCTGGTAGCCGGGCGGAATCTGGACCGCGTCACCATCGGCTCAACCGGTTTCAGGCCTGCTCGCCGGATGCTTCATCATGTGGTGCGGGAGAAAACAGAGATCATCCTGGAAGGGGGGAACAAAACCACCGGGGACCTTTCCAAGCCGGGCGAAGGATGGGCACTGTGCAGCCCGGTCATTCTGGAGGACCGGCTTTCAGGGATCATCTACCTGGACAACGCCTTGGTAGGCTTGTCTCCCCCCAAGAGAAGTCTTTCCCTGCTTCGCGTGGTCAACAACCAACTCGCCATCGCCCTGGACAATGCGCGCGCTTATGAAGAAATCGCACGACTGAAAGATCGCCTGGAGGACGAAACACAGTTTTATCGAATGGAGATGGCGTCTTTCCCACACCGTCGGCAGATCTTAGGAAACTCGCCACCCATTCGGCGGGTTCTGGAACAGATTGACCGGGTAAGCCCCACGGACACCACCGTTCTGGTCACCGGAGAAACAGGGGTTGGAAAGGAGCTGGTGGCGCGGGCTATTTATCGACTCAGCCGGAGAAACGGCGATCCGTTCATTCCTGTCAATACCGCATCCCTGGAGCAAGGCGTGATTGCCAGTGAACTTTTCGGTCATGAGAAAGGCGCCTTTACGGGGGCCCTCAGAAAACGCCGCGGCCGTTTTGAATTGGCCGATCGCGGAACGCTTTTCCTCGATGACGTGGATACTCTGTCGCTGGGCATTCAAACCCGGATTTTAAGAGCGCTGCAGGAAAAAGAATTTGAGCGTGTGGGCGGAGACCGAACCATCCATTCCGATTTCAGACTGATTGCCGCCACCAATCAAGATCTGGCATCCCTGGTGAAAAATGGGAAATTCAGGAAGGATCTCTTTTATCGGTTGAAGGTATTTCCCATTCATGTGCCCTCCCTTCGAGAGCGAAAAGAGGACATCCCCATCCTGGTGAGCCATTTCCTGAACCTGAACAATACCCGTTTGGGAAAATCGATCAAAGGCGTCTCCAGAGGTGATTTGACCCGCTTGAAAGCCTATTCATGGCCGGGAAATGTTCGAGAGCTACAACATATCGTGGAACGGGCCGCCATTTTGTCAGACGGGGAATTTCTCAGGATCCCGGAGTTGAACCCCCACAGCGGCAGGGAAAACCATGCCGCGAATTTCCAATCACTCAAAGAGATGGAACGGAATTACATCCTGGAAGCCCTGGGCCGGTGCCAATGGCGCGTCAGTGGAAACGGGGGCGCGGCCGAATTGCTGGACCTCAAACCCACCACCCTCTATGCCAAGATCCGCAAACTGAAAATCAGCAAGAATCTTACTTATGAATAGGCCTTTGACCGTAACACCCATTGGGAAAGCGCAATGAAAAACCCATCCTTGAAAATATTCACAGCAGCACTGATGATTTCCGGCAATACCATCGGCGCGGGAATCCTGGGTCTGCCCATTTTAGGGGGAATGGCGGGGGCACTCCCTTCGATTGCAGGTCTAATGGCCATCTGGATGGTGATGCTGGGAACCGCTTTTGTCCTGGCATGGCGGATGACGAGCCATGGCCCGGAAGTTACGGGGCTGCCGTCGCTGTTTCAAAAAGAGTTGGGGCCCTTTGGAAAAGGGTTTGCCACCATCGGTTATCTGATTAACTACTTTGGTATTCTGGTGGCGTATCTCTGCGGAGGCGCAACCATCATTTGCCACCTGTTTGACATCAATATCCCGCCATCCATTGTCACCCTTATTCTATTTACCATTCTCACCGGAATCACCCTTTTTGGCGTGGAAGTGGTTCGCAAGAGCAACGCTCTGTTAATGGCCCTGCTTTTTGTGGCATTTCTGTACCTGATCATCATCTCCGGGAAGAGTGTCCATCTACAATGGTTCCGATATACGGACTGGCACTTCTTTCCGGTGGTTTTTCCGGTATTCATCTGCGCCTTTACCTATCACAACACCATTCCCATCGTGGTGCGGGTTCTGGATTACGACCGTCCGTCCATCAACAAAGCCCTCATGGTGGGGACAGTGATCCCGCTGATCCTTTCAATTTTGTGGACCCTGTCGGTCATCGGATGCCTACCGTTGGAGGGGGTGGGGAAAGATACCATTCACAATGCTTTCAAAGAAAACTTCCCCGCCACCATCCCTCTGGCCCATATCCTCGATTCAAATGTTTTTACCACCATCAGCCTGATTTTTTCCCTCCTGGCCATTGCCACGTCTTATATGGCGGTGGGGACCGGACTTTTGAATTTCATGAAAGACTTGTCACAACCATTGCTTAAGAAAAGGAACCACGCCACTGACGCACTTCTCGCTTTCGGGCTCCCCCTGTTCATCACCCTTTATTACCCTGACCTTTTCCTGATTGCGTTGAATGTGATGGGGGGGCGTGGGTATCGGAATGGTATTTGGCATATTGCCCGGCATGATCCTGATCCAAATGCGAAAGGCTTTCGAGCCTGGTCTGGCACTGGGCATCGGGGTCATGCTGTTTTTCGCGGTGAGCATGGGGATGGAACTGCTCCAGGAAACGGGCAGGTTCAAAATCAAGCCCCACATGGAGCATTG
>JABGPV010000434.1 GCA_018644785.1 Deltaproteobacteria bacterium
GTCTTGACACGGGGCATGAAGGTTTGGGTCATGTTTCGCCTACCTCAATAATGGTTGCATTAAAAAATGATGATTACCGGGCCATTTCCGGGATAAAAAGGACGATATCGGGAAAAATGATCAGAATGATGATGCACACGATACAGGCAATCAGGAAGAAGCTGACGCTCTTGAACATGGTACTCAACTCGATATCCGGTGCCAGGGCTTTGACCACATAGATGTTCACGCCCACCGGCGGCGTGATGGCCCCCATGGTGGTCACCATGGTGAGGATAATGGCATACCAGATGGGATCAAACCCCAGGGCCATTCCCAACGGAAAAAAAATCGGGATGGTCAAAACCAGAAAACCCAGGGAATCCACGAAGCACCCGCCGATGAGATAGATCAGTAAAATAAACGCAAGGATCACGTAGGGGGAGACCGGCAGGGAAGAAGCAAACTCGGCTATGGCAAAGGGGAGGCGGGTTACGGCCAGAAACCGGCCGAAAATAATGGCGCCGGTCACCAGAAAAAAAACCATCGCCGAAATTTTCAGCGATTCGGTAACAGAGTTGATGAATCCTTCAAAGGTCAACCTTCCCGTGGCAATGGTCACCACCAGGGCAAAGAAAACGCCCACAGCGCCGGCTTCCGTGGGGGTAAAGAGACCCGCATAGAGGCCGCCGATAACGAGCACAAAAATAATGACCGCTTCGATCACCCCCAGAAGGGAAACGATCTTTTCCTTGAAGCTTGCCTTGGGCCCTGCCGGACCGAATTCCGGATTGATTCGACAAAGCACAATAATAGTGAGGATAAACAGAATGCCCAGCAACACCGCAGGCAGAATGCCCGCCAGAAACAGTTTTATGATGGACTGTTCCGTCTGAAGGCCGATAACGATGAGCACAACGCTGGGGGGCATAATCGTCCCCAGGGTTCCGCCGGTTATCACGGTCCCGGAACTCAACCGGGGATCATAATTGAATTTCTGCATCTGCGGCAGTGCCACCTTGCCCATGGTGGCGGCGGTTGCCGTATTGGAACCACAGATGGCCGCAAACAGCTCGTCCGCCCCGATGGTGGCGATGGCCAGCCCTCCCCTCCAATGGCCGAACCACTTGTAGGCGGCATTGTACAACCGCTCCGCAATGCCGGCGTTAAATGCCAGATATCCCAAAAAAATAAACAGTGGGATCACCGTCAGACCGTATTTGGAGAATGTGCCCCAGATATCGGCCCCTACCATGTTGATGGCGGCATTGAATGATACCACATACCAGAAACCGACAAAGCCCACAATGGCCATGGCAAAACCCACCGGCATGCCCAGAAAAAAGAGCACGGCAATGAGAAGGATAATGCCCATAACACCGACCAGGGTCAGGCTCATTTGCCATCCTCCTTCCCGGGAACCAGGGTTTTTAGAAATTCAACGAAAAAAACCAGGGCCAGCGCGCCGCATCCCACTGCCACCGCATAGGCAAAAGGATAATAGATAATCTGTAGCGTCTCCGTGACTTCCCCGGTCTCAGAGAGGTTCGCCGCATATTTGGAAATCTGCCAGGTGGCCAGTACGAAAAACACGGTACAGATAAATGCGTTAACGGCATTCAAGATATTCCGGACTTTTTTCGAAAACCCCAGGACGACAATATCCACGGCAATGTAACCTTTCCTGATTTGCGTAAAGCCCATGGCGAAGGCCGTAATGACGGCGCCAAAGTAGCCCATCAGTTCAAAGGTACCGGCAACGGGAATCCATGCCAGACGCAGGAAAACATTGGCGCAGGTCAGACCGATCATGGCCACCAGAAACAATCCGGCAATCCCCATGAGAACCAGATTTATATAGTGATTTATCCGATCCAGAATCAACATACCGATTTCCCCGGTAGGGGCGCCCAGTTCAAAATTGGGCCTAAAGATTAAACTTGGGCGCCCCTACAGTTCGGTTTTCAGGGCTATTTTCCTTCGTACTTCTTGGCAAAGGATCGAATGTCGTTCACAATGGCCTGGGCCGGAAGACCTTTGGCGGCATTGCTCTTGATCCACTTGGCGGTGATGGGCGTAAGGAGGCCGTCCCATTTGGCTTTCTGAGCACCCGACAGGTCAAAAACCGTCACACCCTGGGTCTTGACGGACCAGGCCATGGCATCTTTCACATGCTGATCCATATAGGTGCCGGTCCATTTGGCCTGCTCGACGACCAGGTCATCGAAAACCTTCTGAACATCCTTGGGCAGTGAATTCCATTTGTCCATGTTCATGACCACGGCAAAGGGATAAACAGGGGTCTGTGTCATGGTGACATATTTGCACAATTCTGCAAATTTGAAATCTTTCATCACTTCCAGGGAAGAAAACAGGCCTTTGACCACGCCCTTCTGCAAGGCTTCGGGGGTTTCCGGCATGGGCATTCCCACCCGGGTGGCACCCCAGGCCTTAAGGATCTGTGCCGCACCGCCGGAGGCACGAATGGGCACGCCTTTCAATTCCTGAAGGGTCTTGATGGGGATTTTGCTCATGATATTGGAGGGGGCCGTGGTAAACATGGTGAGCACTTTCACCTTTTTGAACCCTTTGGGCTGATATTTTTTGTAAAGATCCAACAGGGTCAGACTGGCCACTTCCGAATTGGGAAGGCCCAGGGGAAGGGCCGTGGCGTTCGTGATGGTAAAACGGCCCGGCTGATAAGCCATGCAAATGCAGCCGATATCCGCCACACCGTTGATGACCCCATCCATCATGGCTTTCGCCTTCAGCAATGTACCACCTGGGAAAGTCTGGACGGCCACTTTTCCGTTGGTCCGTTTCTCCACTTCCTTTTTCCACCGTTCCATCTGCACACAGGGAAAGGTGGGTGCGGGGGGAAAGTTAGCATAGGTGAGTTTAATGGGCGCTGCCTGAGCCGTTACAGGCGCCCAGGAAATGGTGAACATTGCGGCTAAAAAAATTCCGGCCAATACAAATCCCACTTTTCGTTTCATAATTCAGACCTCCTCTAAAAAGGGTTTCATAGCTATGAAGCAGCGTTCGCCGTGGACAAAAAGGTGTTTCACCTCCTTTCACTGTAACTAAGCTGTTAGGTCTTAGCCATTAGCGGACAGCCAAATGCTAACGGCCAGGGGCTTAAAATATATTCGGTTCTACATATTCGCCGAAAACCTCCCTGAAAATATCGGCCATTTCGCCTACCGTAGCGTAGTTTTTACAGCATTCCACCAGATAAGGCATTACATTTTGCTTCTCCCGGGATGCATTTTCAAGGGCTTTCAGAGACGTGTTGACCGCCGCCCCGTCCCGATCGCGTTTCAGTTCTTTCAACCTTTTGATCTGCAGCTGCGCCCATTCATCATTGTATTCATGAAGTTCCACTTCCATGTCAACACCTTCGGTGTATTTGTTCACCCCCACCTTGGTGATTTCACCCTTCTGCAGCTTCTTTTCGTACTCATAAGCCTG
>JABGPV010000435.1 GCA_018644785.1 Deltaproteobacteria bacterium
ATATAGTCCTCCCGCTCTTTAAGGGTAACGATCCTGTCGTGGTTGACCCGTTTATCCGCATAAAAAACCACTTCCTTTTCAGAATCGTCACCATTCAAACGATAGGTCTTCAACATCACGTGCTCCGCCACAATAGGGGCAATTTCATCAAATCCGTTTTCAATGCAGATCTGTTCTCCAATTTTCGCATGGTCCCGTCCGGAATTCAATGATGGCGTTTTGCCGATATCATGCAGCAATGCGCCGACCGTTGTTATTGAAACAGATATGTCCGGATTCACCTCCTGAAGCCCCCGGGCAATCATGCGCGCCACCCTTGCCACAACAACCGAATGGGCTTTGATATGGGCAAGCATGTGATATTTATCCATGAAGCAGTAACACTTTTTGATTGATGGAATCATTGTTTCTTCCCTTGAATTCTTTCGACCTGACACCAAATCCCTTGACTACGGACATGATACCTACCAGGTTTTAAGAGGCCGTTCAAGAAAAAATCCCGAGGCCTCGGCAAAAAATAAATGCGCAAGATTGCGCCGTATTTTGGTTCGTATACAAGGCGCATCCACCAGTGCATATTGGTGGATATGTGCCGGCGGATGCAACGCGGTAGACGGACCAAAGGACAAGCTAGATTGTGTGTTAATTTTTTACCGAGGCCCTAATACAAAACCAAGGAAAAATAGACCCTCCTGAAGCACCAATGGAGTGTTGACAAACCCTATGGTTTTGTTTAAGTTCAGAAAAATAAAAAAGGAGTCTGGCTATTTCTGATTTTTCTCAAAATAACAGCAGGGTCACGTCGTTTCATATCCTTCGACAGGATCGAGAACACCTGCGAAAGCAGCTGACGCTTCATTCCAGGTGGGAAAAAACGGTCCTGATCCTCCCGCTTCTGGCCAGCGAATACACCGACCCCGTCAACCTTCCGGTTTTTGAGAATATCCTGGGACAACTCAAGGATATCAACTACGTCTCCGAAATTATTTTTGGTCTGGACCGGGCCACCGAGAAGGAAGCGTTGCTGCTGCGGGATCTCATCAATAATTTTGGCATCCAGAATTACACGATTCAGTGGAATGACGGTCCCGGATTTCTTGGCATATACGAAAAGCTCAATGACGCGGGGTTCAATATCAGCGAGCCGGGCAAAGGGAAAAACATGTTTCTGAGCTTCGGGATCGCCATGGCCCTGGGCGCGAAAACCATCGCCCTCATCGATGCGGATATCCGAACCTTCAAGCGGGTGCAGCTGGACCGACTCTTTTACCCGGTCGTGGCCCTCAATTATGATTTTTCCAAGGCCTATTATTCAAGAATCAAGGACAATCAGATCTACGGCCGCGTCAAGAGACTTCTGCTTGATCCCCTTCTCATCGCACTGAAACGGAAGTTCGCCGAGAGCAAAGACCAGAAGATGTTGAATTTGGTCGACTTCCTTCTAAGCTTCAAATACCAGCTCAGCGGTGAAGTGGCCTTTCATGTGGACCTACTGAAAAAGATGCGGTTTGCCACCAACTGGGGTGTGGAGATTTTCACCCTCATCGAAGTATATCGAAAAGCGTCTGCGCCGGCGCAGGTCATGTTCACCAAAGATCCTTTCGATCACAAACACCAGGACATCTCTTCACAGGACCGCACCAAGGGCCTTAACCGGATGGCCATCGACATCGTCACAACCCTGATGAATGCACTGATTATCGAAGAGGGTCTGGAAATCTCCGATACCTTTTTCAGGGACCTGACGGTCACTTACCAGGCCGTGGCCGAAGAACAGGTGAAAAAATATTCCGATGATGCGGACTTCAGCGGCCTGACGTACGACCGGGATAAGGAAGAATTCCTGGTCAAGGAAGTTTTCACCCATTCCATCCTTGAAGCCGGGGATATGCTCACCTCCCCTTACCGCATGACGGAGAAATTCTTGAGGTTTGTCAACTCCCATGAGGAATTCGGCGAATTCCTCAAAAACGGGCTGGCCCAGACCATTTTAAAAGTGGAACATAAAACCGAAAAACAGCTGTTTGAGACACCGCAAACGGTCTCCTGGGAACGGGTGAGCAATAAACTGCCGACAATCTTTTACGATTTGATTGAGGTGGTTGAAAATGAGAAATTACGTTTTTCCTGATGAGATGGTAGGACTCATGGTTGATGTTTTTTTCACCCGGGATACTCCCCCATCCCATCTGGTATTTACCGACCTGGACGGCACCCTGCTGGACCACCATACCTACGGTTGGGAAGCGGCCATTCCCGCCCTTGAGCGCTGTCAAAAAAACGGCGTGCCGGTGATCCTGGTCTCCAGTAAAACCAGGGCTGAGATGGATGTTTTGCGCCGTGAATTGAATCTTTCGGCGCCCTTTGTATCTGAAAATGGCGGGGGCGTATTCTTTCCCCGTGAAATCTTCCAGGATGCGCCGGCCGGCTCCTTCCCGTCGGAAATCCCGGACCCGGGGGACTCAGACGGTTTCTGGCAGTGGTCTTTGGGCATTCCCTACACCCATTTGACTCGCGAGTTGAGCCTTATGCGAAAAAGCCTGGGGCTTTCCATAAAGGGGTTCTCAGAGATGGGTGTTGCCGAAATATCCCGACTGACGGGCCTCGACGAGGAAGCCGCCGGTCTTGCCACCATGCGGGAATATGATGAACCCTTTATTTTTGAAGGGGAAATACCCCTCGATCTGGGCCCCCTTCATGAAGAGGCCGCCCGGAGAGGGCTGACGGTCGTCTCGGGGGGTCGCTTTCACCACCTGACGGGCAACAATCACAAGGGAAAAGCCATGGCGCGGATTGAATCCTGGTACAATATGCAATATCATTTAAAGGGGAAATCCGACCATATCCCCACCATTGCCCTGGGCGACAGCCCAAATGATTTCCCCATGCTTTTGTGCGCCGATTTTCCGGTACTGATTCATTCGGGACGGAATTTCCCGGATCTTGAAAAAGAAATCCCGAACCTCGAAACAACAAAATATCCAGGTCCAAAAGGCTGGAACGAAGCCATTTTGAATATCTTAAGTCCAAGCAAGGAGAAGGCCCATGCCTGATAGCTTTGAAAGGGAAATGAACCCGGAAAACATCAAGAAAGCTGAAATGGTGGTCTGTATCCCTTCCTACAAAGAAGCTGACGCCATCCGTTATCCCACCACCCAGGCCGACAAAGGGTTGCAGAAATATTTCAGCGAGGTTGAATCCGTCATCATCAATTGTGACAACAACTCGCCTGATCATACCCGGGAGGCCTTTCTGGAAACCCCGACCCAAACACCCAAAATTTATATTTCCACCGAACCGGGCCTTAAAGGAAAAGGGAATAACTTCAAAAACCTGTTTCAAAAGGTGGTGGACTTGAAAGCCAAGGCCGTCGTGGTGGTAGACGCGGATCTCAAAAGCATCACCCCCGAATGGATCAAACACCT
>JABGPV010000436.1 GCA_018644785.1 Deltaproteobacteria bacterium
CGCCGATGATCTCGGTAACACGCGCAACTCGTTCCAATAGCCGACCTCCTTGCTTTTTTCAACCCAAATTTTAGAATTTTGACTCGTTTGCTGCTATCAATGATGCCGATAACCGTAACGCTATCAACCCTTGACACAAATCCACCATCACCCTATTATCCTGATTCACCCATGATGGGTTGCCATAAAAGCTAAAGTATGTGATGACAAAAAGCAATGGTTTTTTGTGGACCTAACGGGTGCCCGTCCACGAATGAGAAAATTTGTTCGAGTTCAAGGAAGGTGAAAATTGTAACCGCAGGAATACATTTTAGTATTTCGAGGATTACAATTTGAGACTGACGCCGAAATCGGGCAAATTGGCCATTTGTGGGCGGGCACTGACTAATGGCTGCCCCGCTTTGAAGCTTTGATGGGGTTGATTTTTGCAGCGCCTTTTGTGGCTTCCGCTTTAAGGTGGGTCGCCATGGTGCAATTGCCCATACGCCATTTGGCGGTAGGATCCGGGAATACCATGCAGTATTCACCATCGGTATAATTTACCACTCTTTGACAGCCGACACACCCCTCGACAATCTTGTGACATGCGCCGCCATTAAATCCGCACCCTTTTTTGTTCATGAAAGAACATTCCTGACCTTCTTTTACTGTTATACAAACCATTTTAATCACATCCTCTCCAAAATATTTTTTTAAACTCGGACTTGTGCCTTATGGAACATCGATTGTCAAGCAAAATAGACATGAAATCTGGGATTTCAAGGAAAAAATTCTGATCGTCTTTTGGCTTATGCGAAGAAACCCTGATCCCCTGTTCCTGCGTATGATGCTGCGGGCTACGATCCTTCTTTCACCATGTTGAGTCCCAGCTCCTTCAGCTGATCCGGGTCTACAGGGGACGGTGCTTCCGTGAGGGGACATATCCCACTGGTGGTTTTGGGAAATGCGATGATTTCTCGAATGGAATTGACCCCGGCCATAATCGCCACAAGACGATCAAATCCCAGTGCCATGCCGCCGTGGGGAGGGGCGCCGTGTTTCAGGGCATCAATCAGAAATCCGAATTTAGAGCGTGCTTCCTCCGGTGAAATGCCCAATGCCTCAAAAACCGTCTCTTGAATTGACGCATTGTGAATCCTGATGCTGCCGCCACCGATTTCCGATCCGTTCAAAACAAGGTCATATGCCCTGGCCCTGACTTTCCCCGGGTGTTCCAGGATTAATTCCAGGTCTTCCTCCACGGGGGCCGTAAACGGGTGATGGACCGCCATAAACCTGCCATCGGCGTCATCATATTCCAGCAGAGGGAAATCCGTCACCCAGACGAAGGCGTATTCCCCTTCTTTTATCAGCCCCTCTCGCCGGGCCATTTCCAGGCGGAGTGCACCCAGTGCGGCGTTGGCAATGGCCGGCTGATCCGCCACCATCAGGATCAGGTCTCCCGGAGATGCGTCAAGACGTCCATTGAGGGAAAGTTTCAACCCATCGTCAAAAAATTTCGCCACGGGTGATTGCCATTTATCCTCTGCGATCTTGATCCATACCAACCCTTTTGCTCCGTTAGCGGTGGCAACCAGGGATATTTCATCCAGCGCCTTTCTCGAGTAGCCAGCGGCGGCATTCTTCACGCAAATGGCCTTAACCATGCCGCCTGCGGCAACAACCCCTTTAAACACCTTGAAATCCGATTTGTCCGCCATATCGGTGATGTTTTTAAGTTCCATGGCAAACCGTAAATCCGGCCGGTCCGTACCAAAGCGATCCATGGCATCCTGATAGGTCAGGTGGGGGATGGGGGACTGAATTTTTGTGGCCATGATGCTGGTGAAAAGTTCCCCCATCATGTCTTCAAAAATATCCATGACGGCTTTTTCATCAACAAACGCCATTTCCAGGTCCACCTGGGTAAACTCCGGTTGCCGGTCCGCCCTGAGATCCTCGTCCCTGAAACATCTGACCACCTGATAATACCGATCAAACCCCGCCATCATCAGAAGCTGTTTAAAGAGCTGGGGGGATTGGGGAAGGGCGTAAAACATGCCGCGATTGATTCTGCTGGGCACCAGATAATCCCTCGCACCTTCAGGTGTGCTCTTGGTGAGTATGGGCGTTTCCACTTCGATGAAACCCCGTTCGTCCAGATATGCTCTGATGAAGGAGGCGATGGCATGACGTTTTCTGAAATTCTCAAAAATCTGCGGCCGGCGAAGTTCCAGATAGCGGTATTTCAATCGAAGGTTTTCAGATGCATCCACAGCCCCATCCACCTGGAACGGGGGCGTTTCAGTCTGATTGAGGATTTTCACTTCCTTCGCTTTTATTTCAATTTCCCCGGTGGGGAGATCTCGGTTTTCCTGGCCTTCGAGTCTGGGAACCACCGTGCCTTTGACAGCCAGAACCCACTCATTTCGCAGAACGTGGGCCCTTTCATGGGCTGTGGCATTGACCTGGGGGTCAAAAACCACCTGGGTAATTCCTTCCCTGTCCCTCAAATCGATGAAAATGAGGTTTCCAAGGTCGCGTCTTCTGTTCACCCATCCCATCAGGATGACGTCCTGGTCCACATGGCGCTGTCTGAGGGTTCCGCAGTTGTGGGTTCGTTTCCACTCTTTGAGCGAATCAATGGTTGTATTTTTGGTTTGTTCGTTTTTCATTTTTAAAGTATGTCCTCTAAAGTCGATACCAGATTGTTAAAATCCACCTCGGTCTGTTCCCCGGTGTTCATATCCCGCAAAATGGCCCTTTTTGCGGCTGCTTCGTCGTCTCCCACAATCAGGACGTTTTGGGCGTCCAACCGGTTGGCCTTTTTCATCTGCGATTTGAGGCCTTTTCCCCCGTAATCCAGCTCCACCCAGAGTCCCTGCTTCCGCAACGCCGTCATCCACTGGAAGGCTGGTAAACTGACGTTTTCGCCGAGGGCGGCGATAAAAAGATCCGGTTTCCGGGGTTCCACCGGTTTTGACGCCTCCAGGAGAGCGACCACCCTTTCAACACCGACAGCAAACCCGATGGCGGGATGGTCGGGACCGCCGAGGGTTTTGACCAGGCCATCGTACCGACCTCCCCCGGCAACGGCATTCTGGGCGCCCAGGTGCTCGGTCTGAATTTCAAATGTGGTTCGGTTGTAATAATCAAGCCCCCTGACCAACTGATCGTTGACTTCAAAGGGAATGGTTAAGGCATCGAGGTATGCCTTCAGGGATTCAAAATGCTCCTTGCAGTTTCCGCAGAGAAATGCGGGTATGGCGGGTGCGTTTTGAACAATGGCGCTGCAGGTTTCCACTTTGCAGTCAAACACCCGCAAAGGGTTTGACCGGGCCCTTTTTTGGCAATCGGTGCAAAGGGATGAGGTCCTTTCGGCCAGATAGCTTTTCAGCTTTTCTTTAAAATCCGGACGGCAATCAGGGCATCC
>JABGPV010000437.1 GCA_018644785.1 Deltaproteobacteria bacterium
CCATTTTCAGGCCGAAGCCTTACTGGAACAAATCAAAAAGGCGCCCCCCAAACCGACACCAACACCTGAACCCAAGCCCACACCAACACCTGAACCCAAGCCCACACCAACACCTGAACCCAAGCCCACGCCAACACCTGAACCCAAGCCTACACCGGTACCCAAACCGACACCGCCCATTGAACTCCCACCGCCCCCTCCCGGGCTACCTTCCCCAAAACCGACGCCCCCCACCGTGAAACCTGTCCCCAAGCTCATACCCTCACCGGAACTCCGGGTGCGCCTTTGCAAAACTACGGGGAGCGCCACCATTAGCGGAACGAACGTTTGCGCCAAAGGCTTCGGCTGTAAAAACCGCTTTGTGGTAAAAAAATCCGGCGGCGTTTTAATGGTTAACGGGAGTCGTACATCCGGAAGTGAAATGCTTTTTGAAAGCAAAAATCCGCTTGAGGTGTCTTGTGGGAAAAAAAAGAAAAAGGTTCGGGGAAACATACTGGCAAAGTTGAGGAAGGGAAAACTCTACATCATCAACCGGGTAGACATGGAACTTTATCTTAGATCGGTGGTGCCTTCCGAATCCTATGCCTCCTGGCCGTTGGAAACCCTTAAAGCCCAAACCGTTGCCGCCAGGACATATGCCTACTACCAGTTGCGCCATCGAAAAACCTGGGTCTTTGACGTGGTGGACGACGAAGGGGACCAGGCTTACAAGGGGATGAAAAGAGAAAGAAAAAAGACGGACCAGGCCGTCATGGAAACCAAAGGCCAGATCCTCAGTTACAAAAACAAACCGATTCTTGCCATGTACAGCGCCAACAGCGGGGGATACACCGCAGACGCGGGGTCCATCTTCGGTCTCAGCAAACCCTATCTGATCGCCCACCGAGACCCGGAGAGTCTCAAGGGAAAGATGGCCCGATGGAAAAAGACCTTTTCCGTTTCCGAGGTGGAAAAGGCCCTTAACCGACGAGGCCTTAAAATAAGGGGCCTTAGGCGGATTGAACCGGCAATTAAAGGTCCATCCGGTCGCATCATCAAGATTCGAATCGTTGCCGACAACACAACGAAAACCGTCCGCACCCGGACCACCCTCAGGCGGGCCCTCAAACTTCCTGAGATCCTGCTGGAAATCAGAAAGGAGAATGGCAACTTTGTCTTTGACGGCAAAGGTTGGGGGCATGGTGTGGGATACTCCCAGTGGGGCTCCGCCATCCTCGGTAAGAAAACCAGCTACGACAAAATACTGGCCTTCTATTACCCAACTGCCTCGCTTATCAAGAAATGGTGATATTAAGCCCTCCAACCATGACCCACAAACCTAAAAAAGCGAATAGCCTTGCCGTCGCAGGATTTCTGGCCCCTTTTGTTGCCGCGGGGGTTCTCTGTGTCCTGCTCCTCATTACCGGAGATGAATTTAAATCATCCAAAATTTTCATTATTTATCAGATTGCTATCCCGCTCATCCTCATCACCGGCATTTTCCTGGGAATCAAATCAATCCCTCATATCCCTCTGTTGGGCGATAAGGATTATGCCTATACCGGTTTGTTTCTGAGCATCTTTTCTTTAGCGGTTTTCTTACTATCCTTACGCTATTTCAGCTGATTATTCCCCCATCAGCCCTTTTCAAAACCAAACACAACGCATATATGGTAGTGCCCCCTCCCGAACCATGCACATATTGCGGTCTGGCTCGAACACAAAAAAAATCTGCAAATAGCTCATATCCCTGTTTTTTTTCTTGACAAGACGATTCTTTTACCGGATAGTGTCAGAAAGTGTCAAAAACTGTCATAAAGTGTCATAAATGGCTTCTCATGTTTCGCGGACGATCAAAACACAACTTAGACGCCAAAGGCCGCTTGGCCATCCCCACGCGGTTTCGTGAGGTTCTGACCCGGAAAGGGGATCAGTGCCTGGTGGTGACCCATAAAGACGGCTGCCTCTGGGCTTTTACCAGGGACGTTTGGCAGCGACTCGAAGAAAAAGCGGCCAATCTTCCTTTATTTGACAGCGCGGGAATCGCTTTTCTCAGGTATTTTATTTCCGGCGCTGAAGAATGTCCACTAAAGAACGGTAGAATCACGATTCCCCTCTATTTAAGAGAAGTCACGGGACTGGAAAAAGAGGTTGTGGTCGTGGGTCAATTAAAACGGTTTGAAATCTGGGATAAAAAGAAATGGGAGGAGGAATTCGAAAGAGTGACGGAGGTTTTTCCCGAAGCAAGCCAGGCCCTTCAAGAACTGCGAATCTAGAGATTCTAAATTCGAATTATCCTCATGTGCCGGTCCTTGTTCAGGAAGCCATCCAATATCTCAACCTCAAACCGGAAGGCATGTATGTCGACGGAACCGTTGGATCAGGTGGTCACAGCCTGGAGATATTATCCCATCTGCCTGAAAAAAGCGGCCTGATCTGTCTGGATAGAGACCCTGACGCCATTCGTTTGTCACATGAAAGATTGAGTTCAGACCATCGGGTGCAGCTCATTCAGGCAAATTTCGCTGATCTGGACAGGGTAATGCAGGAATTGGCCATCGACAAGATTGATGGCATTCTACTTGATTTGGGAATGTCCTCTTACCAGATCGAGAAATCCGGAAGAGGATTCAGCTTCAATAGAGAGGAACCCCTCGACATGAGAATGAATCCAGACCACAAACCGACCGGAGAACATCTGATCAACAACCTCCCCGTTGAATCTCTTCAAACCCTTCTTTGGGAATATGGTGAAGAACAGAGAGCCAGAACCCTTGCCAGGGCTATCGTAAGAGCGCGAGACAAAAAACCCATTAAAACCGCAACTGAGCTGGCCCAAATAATTGAAGGGGCAACGCCTAAATCTCATCAGCCCTGGAAGCGACATCCCGCAACCAAAACCTTTCAAGCGATCAGAATTGCCATTAACAAGGAAATGGACAACCTGGAGACATTTCTCCACAAAATCCCCTCACTGATGGCAACGGGGGGGAGACTGGTTGTCATTTCCTACCATTCCCTCGAAGACCGGCAGGTCAAAAAAGCCTTTGTCCACTGGGAGAAGGCCTGCACCTGCCCTCCTGATTTTCCGGTTTGCGCGTGTGATAAGTCCCCGACTTTCAGACGTCTGTTCAAAAAAGCTCAAAAGCCGGAAAAAGCGGAAATCCATGATAACCCCAGAGCACGCAGCGCCATTATGAGGGTTGCAGAAAGGATATCATCATGACCCGGCCGGACAGTCTATCGAAAATGATGAATTCCCGTAACGCCGCAAGCGGGGTTCGTATGGCGAATGAAAAATCGAAAACCGCCAAATTTCATGTGACCCGAAGGCAGGTCATTATAACCCTGATGATGCTGATCTGTTTTATGGGAACCGGCATTGGATAT
>JABGPV010000438.1 GCA_018644785.1 Deltaproteobacteria bacterium
CGTTTTTACGCTGCCCATTCAGGTTTGTATCCTGATGGTGGCATACCGGGAGATTTTTGACGGTAACGCTGTCGAACCTCTGGATTCCTGATAGACTGAAATTCTGCTCTCAGTATTGCTTCACATAGTTTTAAGTGTAACAATGGTACGGCAAAGGAGTTATATCATGACAACTATGCCTGACAGAGTTATTGAAGAAGCCCTTTCGCTTCCAGCAAACATCCGTTTGAACTTGGTGGAAAAGCTTATAACAAGCCTCAATTTGCCAATAGATGAGGATATCGATCGCCTTTGGGCAGAAGAGGCGGAGCGTCGTATATCCAAAATCGAAATCGGTGAGGTCAGGCTCGTCCCCGGCGAGGAGGTTTTCTCCAAGATCCGAGCAAAGTACGGAAAATGAAATTTTATTTCCATGAGGATGCGGAAACGGAGTTTGATAGGGCCATCGAATACTATGAAGACGCCCGACCCGGACTTGGTCTGGAGTTCGCCCAAGAGGTTTATGTTGCAATTACATGTGTCATTCAGTTCCCTGACGCGTGGTCGCCTATGTCCAAGAATACACGCCGCTGTCTGGTCAGCCGATTCCCCTTTGGCATCATCTATCAGGTGAAGTCTGATTACGTTCGTATTATCGCTGTTGCCGATCTTCGAAGACGTCCAAATTTCTGGCGGGACAGGGTGTAACCAGAACCTGTCCTTTAATAACGGCTTCTGTGTGTTTCAGAATGGCACGCTCCGTGTCAGAGAGATAACGTAATCATCATGTATCATGTAACCGGCAACACGAAATGGACCAGACCCGATTCTTACTGGGATGTGGTGGTGGCGCATTTGCCCATTGCTCTGTTGACCGGTTTAGGATTGTTTTTGCCAATCTGGGTTGCCTTCCACACCCTTCCTTTCATGAAATGCACCTTTCTGTGTGTGACCGGTTTTCCGTGCCCGTTTTGTGGGTTTACCCGGTCTCTCTGGTCTATTTCAGCGGGTGAGTGGTATTTTGCGGTGCGCAATTGTCCTCTTTCGTTGGGCGTATATGGCTTGATGGTCATCTTTTTTACCTGGCATTCTACCGCGCTTCTGTTGGGGATTAAAATGAAATCCGGGCTCTACCCGCTTTGTAGATCGGTTCATACATGGTGGATTATCGGTGCCATATTTTTTTTAAATTGGGTGTATCGAATCAGTGTCGGGCTGACATAGCGTTTTTGTTAATGGACAAGTCCGAACTGCAACCCGCGAGATACCATTTTGGAGATTCCATATATATGATCAAAAATGAAACTAAGGAAAATGAGTTGCAACATCCCCTTGAAGGGATTCGTGTTTTGGAAATTGGTCTTTTTCATGCCGGGCCGGGGGCCGGAGCGATTTTGGGAGATCTTGGCGCGGAAGTGATCAAGATTGAGTTGCCGGAAGGAGACCCTGAGCGCTATTGGACTCGATTGGGCCAGCTGGATCTATCCCTTCCCGGAGGTGAGGGCGCCATGTTTCAGGCCTCTAACCGAAACAAAAAAGGCATCTGTCTCGATATTAACAACCCTAAGGGCCGGAAAGTATTTCATCGTCTCATCAAAACCGCGGACGTTTTTCTCACCAATATCCGCAAAAGCACCAAAGCAAAGTTAGGTATTGATTATGCTGCCCTTTCCCGGGTGAACCCATCCATGATCCATGCCAATGTGTCCGGATTCGGGCCGGAAGGGCCCATGAGTGACCTGGGTGCTTTTGACCCTCTGGGGTTGGCGCGTTCGGGTATGATGTTTGTGTCTGGAACCGATGAGCCGCTTCTGATGCATATCGGCATCCTGGATCAGGCCACGTCCATAACCATGAGTCACGCCATTATTACCGCCCTTTTTGTTCGCGAGCGACGGGGGGTAGGGCAGGAAGTGCATGTGTCGCTTTTCGGCACCGGGCAATGGTTAATGCATCCGACCCTTATGATCGGCAACATCCTTTCCATAGAGCCCGTCGTGCATCATGATCGAAAAAAACACTCTCCCCTACGGAACTTCTTTCGATGTCGGGATGGGGAATGGATTATCGGCACGCACCATCCCGAAGAAAAATACTGGTCCAGCTTCTGTGAAGCCACCGGGCAATCCCAACTGATTTCCGATCCCCGTTATGCGACCCTTGAGGCAAGAGCTGCCAACAGTACGAAACTGGTAAAATACTTTGATCAGGTCTTCGCGAAAAAGACTCGGGATGAGTGGATGGAGATATTCCTTTCACGCGGCCTCATGTTCTGTTCTATCCAGCACGCCAGCGAGGTCAAAGACGATCCCCAGGCCCGCGCCAATGATTATGTGGTCGATTTTGAGGACCCCACCCTTGGAAAGATTAAGATTCCGGGGTATCCGGTTCATTTCAGCGCATGCACAGCCGGAACCCGCACCCTGGCCCCGAAACTGGGTGAGCACACCGCATCAGTTCTTGGGGAAAACGGATATGCGGAATTAGAAATTGAAGCTTTGATGGCGGCGGGAGCGATTTTCTAGTAGGAGGCTGTCCGAGTCAGACAACCTCCTAGCCCGTCTTTTTCCAGCCTGTTGTGATTTCACCCGTCAATGATTTTATAGAGGGGCTTTTTTGGGTACGAAAGAAAGCCGGGAAAAAAAGCGCTTGACATCCAAACATTTGTTTAATACATACGTTCGTATTAAATGGAGGTTTAGACGGTATGGCTGGGACCCCAAAGGTCAATATTCCAAAAGACCGGATTCTGTATGAAGCTGAGTCCCTGTTTGCGAAGCGAGGCTTTTATGCGGTGACCATTCGAGAAATTACCCAGGCGGCTCGTTGTAATCTGGCCGCTGTGAATTATCACTTCGGCAATAAGCAAAACCTTTATATGGAGGTTTTCAGATGCCTCTGGAAACCCAGGGCCAAACGGATTCAGACCCGCTTTGAGACCGTGTTGGCAGCCCAAAAGGAGATGACCCTGCAAGGCATTGTCCATGCCGTGGCGGAAGCCTTTATCAAAGGACCCTTTTCAGACGAAGAACGACTACGCCACTTCCAGTTGATGGTTCGGGAAATGGCCAGGCCTACGGAGGCTTTTGAAATGGTTGTGGGAGATGTTATCGGACCCTTTCAGAGAAAGCTGGCGGAATTGATTCGCCCCTTTATGGCCCGGGAAATGGGGCAAGTGGCTTTGCTGCTGTATATTCAGAGCATTATCAGCATGGTGATCCATTTCAATTTTGCCAGAAATCCGGTGATGCGTATTACGGGCCGGCAATATGATGACCGGTTCAAGGATGAACTGGTTGACCACGTGGTTCAATTCAGTCTAAGCGGTTTGAACGGCGCCGGGGAAGGGGACGTTCCATGAGGCCATCCGGGGCGCTTTTCGGG
>JABGPV010000439.1 GCA_018644785.1 Deltaproteobacteria bacterium
CCTGATGCCGCCAAAATCAATTGAAATGTTTTCCGCCCTGAAAAACGTCATTGCACACGCTCCGTTTTCAAATATGTTTTTTGACGTTTAAAGGTTGCTTTGCGGTAAAGTGGAAACATTTCGAAGAAAAGCTTGAATTTCACCCATCTGCCGTACAGTCCCATGGGTTCAAAGATAATGAACAAGACCATGATAATTCCGAAAAGCCCCGGTTCCAGACCCGGGAATTGGCCGATCGCGGGGGGGAGGTAATCTTTGGCAATGGCAATGATCTGGGGTAGGAGTCCCACAAAAATGGCCCCGAAAATGGCCCCGTGAACCGTTCCCAGCCCGCCAACCACGACCATCATCAGGAGTTGAATAGACAAAAGGAAATTGAACGCGTCCGGCGTTAAATAGGACAGCCTGTGGGCAAATAGGGCGCCTGCCAGGCCCGTAAAACATCCGCTGATGGCAAATGACTTGATTTTATAAATCGATAAGTTGATTCCCATGCTCTCGGCAGAGATTTCCGAATCACGAATGGCGATAAATGCCCGGCCGCTGGGTGATCTGACAAGATTGATCGTGCAGTACAACACCGCCAATAGAATTGCCAGACAGAGAAAATAAAAATGCCAGGTACTGTCAAGCTCGAAGCCAAAAAGGACGGGGTAATCCACCGACATCCCGCCCAGGCCCTCTGTCACTGATTTCCAGTGGGCAATGATCTCTTCTACGATAATCGCAAAAGCCAGCGAGGCAATGGCGAAGTAGATCCCGGTCATTCTCCTTAAGGGAATGGTTATTAAAGCGCCGACGCCGAAACTGATGAGGCCTGCCAAAAAAATGGAAAATAAAAGAGGAACGCCTTTATTTAAAAAATATGCATTGGCATAAGCACCTATGGCCATAAAGGCGGCATGACCCAAACTGGGCAGCCCTGTGAATCCCACCGGGATCATCAATCCCAACCCGGCAATGGCGTAGATAAAGATGAAGGCCATTTCACCGATATAGAACTCATCCAGAACGGCAGGCGCGAGTAATATGGCCAATAAAAGAACACCGTACCAAAAAATATACCCGTTATGTTTCAGGAGCTTAATATCTTGAAGATAGGAGGTCTTGAAGATTATTTGCATGAATTAAACCCGGGAGTTATTAAACCTTTTTTTGCTGAATCTGGGCGAAAAGGCCCTGTGGGCGTAAGGTCAATACCAAAAACATGATTAAATAGGCTGTTATTTCCTGAAATCCGGTTGGAAGATATGTCCCGGCCAACTGTTCGGAACTGCCGATTATCAGACCCCCGATCAAGGCGCCGGGGAGGCTTCCAAAACCGCCGATGACCGCGGCGGCAAACGCTTTGATGCCAATGAAACCCATTTGTGGGTCTACCAGCGAGATGGGCGCCATCAATGTCCCTGCTACGGCCGCGACCAAGGCGCTGATGGCCCAAATCAGAGAAAAGACTCTCTTCACGGGAATCCCCATATAATACGCAGCCAACTGATTTTGAGAAGCGGCTTGCATGGCAATCCCCAATCTGGAAAATCTGAAGAAAAGAAACAATATGATGGAAAGGATGACCGTTCCGGCGATGACCACAAGATACTCCTGACTGATGACCAGACCCTCAATATTGGCCATTTCCCCGGAGTAGGGGGTTTCCAGCGAAAGAATGTCCGAGCCCCAGATTCCTCCGGCCACCGCGCGTAAGATAAAACCAATGCTGATGGTTAAAATGATAATGGAGAACTGAGATTCACCGATCATCGAGCGAATGACGACCATATCCAGCAGATAGCCGAAAACAGCCATGGAAATAATCGTTAAGAGGAAGCCCAGCCAATAAGGCAGGCCAAGAATCCCGATATACGTCACCGCAAAAAAAGCGCCCAGCATCAACAGGTCTCCCTGGGCGAAATTGACGATCTCCGTTGCTTTGTAAATCAAAACAAACCCCAGGGCAATCAGTCCATAGAGACACCCCTGTCCCAATCCGGTAATTAAAACCTGTAGAAATTCCAACGGCTTCCTCTGTTGATATTTCGGATTAATCCTCAGAGTCCCACGATATTGACGCTGATCAGGTTCATGGCCGGAAATCCGCCCATGTTATGGGTGAGCCCGATCTTGGGATCTTTGATTTGTCTGTCCCCGGCTTTCCCCTGAAACTGTTTGTACATCTCATACATCATCCTGAGGCCCGATGCACCGATGGGGTGCCCGAAGCACTTGAGTCCCCCGTCCGGCTGGCACGGTATCTTGCCGTCCAGGTTGAAAAATCCATCCCGCACATCATTTCCGGCCTTTCCACGAGGGGAGATCCCAAGGTCCTCGTAGGTTACCAACTCCGTGATGGAGAAGCAATCGTGAACTTCCATCATGCTGATCTCTTCTCTCGGATTCTTGATGCCGGCCTCATCGTATGCCCGTGCGGAACACTTCACGGCGCTCTTTACGTAAGTTCCATCCCAGTCAGTGTACATCATCTCCTCGCCGGAACTGAGCGCGATCTGCATGGACTTGACATAGACCGGGTCGGGACGGAAGTTCTTGGCCATGTCGGCCCGGCAGACAATGGCGGCGGCTGCCCCGTCGCTTACCCCGCAGCAGTCGAAAAGACCCAGCGGCCAGGCAACCATGGGGGCCTTCAGGATCTGTTCAACCGTGACTTCCTTCCGGAGGTGGGCCTTCGGGTTCCCGGCGCCGTTTTTATGGCTCTTGGCCGAAACCATGGCCAGGATCTCTTTGCCTTCATCAGGACTCAGTCCGTACTTGGCGAAATAGCGCGTGGCCATCATGGCAAACCCGCCCGGTGCGGTCATATTGGGGAAAATAAGGCGGTTCTTTGTCCCCAGATTGTGGGAAAACTCCGGGAGCCCCGCATATCCCGTATCTTTAAGTTTTTCGCTTCCCAGAGCAAGACATATATCATACGCCCCGGAAGCCACCGCGTAAACCGCCCCCCTAAGCGCTTCCGAGCCCGTGGCGCAAAAATTCTCAACCCTTGTAACCGGAAGATAGGGAAGTTTCAGGGCAAGACTCAAAGGCGTGGCGGACTTGCCCACATTGACTTCGTCCATGCATGAGCCGAACCATACCGCCTGAAGATCCTTTTTTTCAATCCCCGCATCTTCGATAGCCTCTTTGAACGCCTCAACCATCAAATCTTCCGATCCGGCATCCCAACGCTCTCCAAAGCGGGTACATCCCATGCCGATGATGGCAACTTTATCTTTAATGCCTTCCGCCATTATGATATCCTCCTTATCACCGGCACCGCTTTCCAGAAATACCCGTGAATACCGAACTTCTCATCCACATATTTTTTTCGGAAACTCATCTCC
>JABGPV010000044.1 GCA_018644785.1 Deltaproteobacteria bacterium
TGGATGTGTTTGATTCATTTTCCAAAATGCCCGACAAAAGAAAGGTCAAACGTAGATTTGACCCCAAGTTATATGATTCTAGCAAGCTTTTCGGTAATTTGTTGAGCATACGTGCAGCAGTGAACCAGGATAGGGGTTGGTATAAAACCATAAGATTTGATTGGTACCTGCTGCACGAAAATAACAGAACGGCTATTGTCTTTCTATTCTGCTTCGCCTATGGCGTGAGTCACAAAGGGGTTGGCTAAAAACCATAAGATTTGTAATACATCCCATTGAACACGGCATGGAACCGACGGTTTTCTGGGGTCTGTTAAACAGACCGAGGGCCGTGCTTTAAGCATTTTGCCTAAAGCACACTGCCTTGATCCCGATGGATGACTGGTGCGGATTAGCATACGCTGACCGAGAACCTAACAGCAAGAAATAGCGGGCGCGAATTGGAGGGTTAAACAAAGCCGTGCTGGTAGGCAGTTTGGAGCCAAGAAAAAAAATTGAGTTTTTTTAATGGAGAGGTGTTTTTTCTCTTGACTAGCCCTTTAATGGATGACCCCATATCCACGATTCGCTTTCCAATTCATGTCTTTTAATTCCAATAAGTTAGCTTGTCCAGACCCCATTCTTTTTATTGGTTCACCCCGTGATCGCTTACCTTGATGACCCAGACCGTCAGTTCATTGTCTTGGATAGAATAAACGTGGCCTGTCCCCTAATATATTGATCTCTATCCACCACGGGCTGAAAACAGTTTGTAAATTCGGTTGACAATTGGTGCAGACTTCGGTACGCTCAGGTATGATTTCTCGTGAGATAGAAAATAAAACTCTGGTCTATGCTAAACAATACCCAGTTATAACCATTACGGGTCCTCGTCAGTCCGGCAAGACCACTTTGGCAAAAATGATCTTCCCGGATAAGCCGTATGTTTCGCTGGAATCCCTTGAAGAAAGAGATTTTGCTCAAAATGATGCGAAAGGTTTTCTGAACCGTTTTCCACAAGGCGCCATTCTGGATGAGATCCAACGGGTGCCGGACTTACTGTCTTATTTGCAGGTTTTGGTGGATGAATCAGATCAGGTAGGGCAATTTATTCTGACTGGCAGCCAGAACTTTGAACTTCTTGATACGGTAAGCCAATCGTTGGCCGGAAGAACCGCCCTGGTCAAGCTCCTGCCGTTCAGCCTGGATGAGATCAGTAGAATATCTGAACCTCCAGATTCCATCGATACCCTGCTTTACAATGGGGCCTACCCCAGGATATATGACCACAAGCTCAATCCCACCGAGGCATTGTCCTTTTATGTCAGTACCTATGTGGAGAGAGATCTGCGCCAAATGATCAATGTCAAGGACCTGGCGCAGTTTGAAATGTTTATCAAGCTCTGTGCCACCCGGACAGGGCAGGTGTTGAATCTGTCATCTCTTGGCAATGATTGTGGCGCGAGCCATAATACCATTAAGAGTTGGTTGTCAATCCTGGAGGCAAGCTATATCGTAAAGCTTTTACAGCCCTTTTATAATAATCTGGGCAAGAGGTTGATCAAGGCGCCAAAACTTTATTTTTACGACACAGGGCTTGCGGCTTTTTTGCTTGGTATCCAACAGAAAGAACATATTGCTGCCCACCCTCTGCGTGGGGCTTTATTTGAAAACCTGGTTGTCTCGGAACTGTTGAAAAAAAGGTTTAACCAGGGGAAGACCGATAACCTTTATTATCTCAGAGACAGCCGGGGCCATGAAGTGGATATCCTCCTGGATTATGGTTTGCACCTGGACATGGTCGAAATCAAATCAGGGCAAACCCTGGGCCACAGTTTTTTTGGCGGTCTGCATCATTTTCGCAGCATTTACAAACAAACCAGAAACTGTTTTTTGGTATACGGTGGTGATCAGGACAGGGTTCAGGAAGAGGTGAGAACCATTCCATGGAAAAAATTATCGTCACTTGTGATCGAATGACCATATTCATGCAGCAAAATTTGCGGCCTGTTTTTTTAGCTCACCCTCTTGTGGCGTATTGTTTGTTCAGCCAGTCCACCTGTCTATTGTTATTAAAATAGTTTCATGCTGATGGATATCAAAATGCCGGGATCAATATTTCCTGAATTCAATGGCTTCGTAGTGTGCCGATGTCCGATCCCATCGTTTGAGTAACAACTGTGCTGCATCCGGAACATAACAGCGAGCATAGTCTTCTCCTTGGAAGTCTATGACATTCTGCAGTGAATCGAATGTCATGATGGTTACAAATTCAACTTCATCCGCAGTATCTCGTCGCATCAATTCAATACTCCGATACCCGGGGATATTCTTAGCTTCAATTCCAGGAAATACGTCATTATGAAGAAGATTTTGGTATGGGTCTGCATTTTCCGGAGTTGTCCAACCGTGCCAAACACGTTTAATTGCCATACTGAAACTCCATTATTTTTTTTGTCCAGTTTATGCGTTAAACACCTGGTTGGCCCTTTTTTGGAATAGGCATTCCCATGTAAGAAAACTATTTCCCGAATACCAAAGGGTTTGACGAATCACAGCGTGAAGCAAAAAGGTAGGAATTAAAGAGTATCATGTCGCCGGAATTCTCCGCATGTTACACCTTCTAAAGGGCTCTAGTGAACCTTTTCATGAACGAGACCAAGTCTGACCTGCGGCTACCCAAATAGTACCTGGATTTTGACTTCCTGGGGTACAGTTTTTGAAGGATATTTCCGTCGGGACTTAGCGCAAAGGTCCTCGGGATATACTTTCCATCCAAATCATACTTTGAACTGAGGCTCGGATATCTGTCTTGGTTTATGCGGATCATGACAAACTTCCTTGTTTCCGTTATGATCGTTTGGTCGTCAAATAGTTTCATATATTTTTTGCATGTCGGGCACCAGTCGGCATAAAAAATGATGATCGCTCCTTTTCCGGTCTTTTTTGATAACCAGAGCCCTTCTCTATAGGCATGCCACACGACGCCTTCTTCCGTGTTTTCCTCCGGCTTTGCGGACCGGTCATCATTGGTCTTTTGAGATTCACTTTTCTTGTATTTTTCTTTATGGATTTTGATTTCCCCATCTGACTTTGGATCTACCGGTTTCTTATCAGAGAAATGGGTCACACCATTTTCGTCGGTCCACTGGTAAATCTCAGCGGCAGCCGTCCTTAAAAAAATGACCAGGATGATCAACAAAAACCAGCCGGCTTTTCCTTTCATGTGTCCTCCATTTTCAGGGTTCAAGGGAAAAAGTCTGAACAGACCCTGATTTTCCCTTTACTTTTATGGCAGGCATGGCTTTAAAGACGAACGCCTTTTCAAGTTCCTTTGCGACCTTTGAACTGACAAGAATATCCGTGCCGAATTCCTTGTTCAGGTCCTGGATTCGAGAGGCCAGATTCACCGTGTCTCCAATCAGGGAATAGGCCGTGCGATCCGAACTGCCGATATTTGCGGCCAGGACCGTTCCGGTATGAATACCGATCCCGTGGTTCAGGGTTGCATATCCCTGGAGGGCATGATTCCTGTTAATCTCTTCCAGGCGCTTTCGCATGGAAAGGGCGGCCTGTGCCGCGGAATGTACATGATTTGGGTCGTATATGGGGGCTCCAAAGACCGCTTCTATCTCATCGCCTATGAACTGAAGGATCAGTCCCCCGTGCGACTTGATGGTTTCCGCCATGGCATTTAAATAGTCGTTGAGCAGGTGGATCAGCTCTTTGGGGGGCGTCTTTTCCACCAGGGGGGTGAAGTCGCGAAGGTCCGCGAACAGGATGGTTGCCTCTTTGAGTTCGCCATCGAGGGGGATACTGCCGTTCAGGATTTCATCCCGAATCTGGGCGTCAACATACCGGCCGAAGGTGTTCTTAATCAGTTCCCGCTCCCTTAACCCCGCTGTCATGGCATTAAGGGCCTCTCCCGCATAGCCAATCTCATCATTGGTGTAAACGACGGCCTTTGCATTGAGATCCCCTTTTCTTACCCGGCTCATGGTGCGGATGATTTCCGCAACGGGTTTCCTGAGATGATGCAGGACCAGCATGGCAATCAGAAGGGATATCACCATAAACATCACACTCTCCACGGCGATGCTCTTCTGAATGGTGTCTGCCAGCATGAGAGGGGTCACTTGCCCATTGGCCTGCATGGACCTGAACTCACCGATGGTCAGGTGGATAAAAGCGAGGGGAACGATTGAAACAGCAAAAACCAGGGCCACCAGCCGTGTTTGCAGGTTAACGGAGCGTGCCCCTTTCACTTTCAAAAGACCGCCATCCGGAAAAAACAAAGGGACCATGGTGTGCTGTGACACGTGTTCCACCCAGAAAAAGGCCATCATGCTGGTGATGAGTCCGCAGGCGATTCCCATACCCATGCTTTTGGGAGATAAGAAAAAGGCAAACAAAATCGTCCCGAATCCCCAGATAAGAATATCCATGACCGCCACCATGAAAGGCTCATTGAGCAGCCTTCGTCTGGCGGAATCCAGCAATCGGGGATCGGGATCAATGCCGTCGGCAAAATGCCTTATGCATCTTCGGATGGGTCTTTCATACCAGATGGTAATGATGCAAATGACCGCCAACGAGCTGGTTCCGTAGGTAATATCCAGGTGGCGAAGGAGGGTCAGGAGTCCGTCGGACAGGGTGAGGCTGCGGTGGGTAAAAGAGATTTTGGTGATGAAGTCGCCGATAAAGTTGACAAATATATTTCCCAGAAGCATGCTGTTGATCAGGAAAAAATATCGAAGTTTGCCGTATGTGCGGATGTGGGGTTTCATGGGATAACTATTGACCAATGTTACGGGTTTGGGGCCTCGGCCGGTGGTCGTCGCGGGTCGGACCAAGCAAGGGAAATCTCGGGACATCTTGATTCCATATCCTTTGTTATGACTCCCGCTATTCGGTTCGCAGAACGTAGGCCGCGATTTCCGCCGTCGATCCCAGCCGGGCCTGCGGCCCCCAGCACCCTACGCCGGAGTTGACGTAGATCGACGTGTCCCGAAACCGGTGCATGCCGGACACAAAAGGCTGGAGGATTGCCATCATGATCTGGCCCGGAAACAGTTGCCCTCCGTGGGTGTGCCCGGAAAACTGAAAGTCAAAGCCCGCCTCGGCGGCCTCAAATACGCTTTTGGGTTGGTGGGCCATCAGAATCCGAACATCGGCGGGGGCCGCATCCCGGATCGCTGCGGCGGGACTGGAGGCATGCCCGGGAAAATAACTTCCCTCCATGTAATCGGTGACGCCTCCAAGCAGAACGGTTCCGGTGCCTCGGGTCAGCAACCGGTGGCTGTTGAGCAGCACATGAAATCCGAGATGTTCCAGGTGTGAAATCCAGTTTTCGACCCCCTGGGCCGGGCCGTAATATTCGTGGTTGCCGGTGACGAAATAGCGGCCGAAGGGTGCCGAAAGGTCCGCAAGTGGTCGGACAATCCCGGCAATTTGTTTCACCGAACCGTCAGCGAGGTCCCCGGTGATGGCGATCACATGCGGGGCCAGGGAGTTGGCAATGCGAACGATGGCCTCCACCCAGGCCCGGCTGGTAGTGGGACCGGCATGAATGTCCGTCAGATGAACGATGCGAAAGCCGTCCAGATCCCTCGGCAGCCCCTTGACGGGTACCGGGATGACTTTGGTCACCGGCAATTCCCTGGCATGCAGAGCCGCGCTTCGGGCAAGGCCGGCGGAAAAAAGAATAAGCCCCCCCTGGACGGCTTGTTTGATAAACTGCCGGCGATCAGGGTCTGCCGTAGCGGGTTCCGACTTTGTGAAGAATTTGAATTTTCGGAGAAGAAAGCGGGAAGCAGCGACAAAGATCCCGTATACGCCTAAAAGGAAAAGGGACAGAAAAACAAAGAGCATGCCCGTCGAACCGGCACCCCTGAGATCGGCCCGCAATTCCCCGTGGATCCCTGGGAAGTGTGCGGCAAGAAATACGACCAAACTGCCGGAAACAGCGACAAGCAGTCCCAGCAAGAGACTGCCGTGGAATCTTACCTTGCGTCGGTTTTCCTGTCTCATGTGATAAGCTTCTTTTCCGTGGCCCTCTCAAGTATGTGGGTCCGGGGTCCGGGGTCGCCCTTTAATGGGCGACCCCATTCTGTTACATGGCATGGTTGGGCAAGATATTTCTATTCAAATTCAGAACGAGATAATCCAGATTGCCGGATAATAGACAACACTGTCACAGTAGATAAAGATGTCTTTCGCTGCATAGCAATATGGCTTCCGCGTCTTCTCACCTCTACAAAACCATGCTTTTCGAGGATCTTGCAAACCTCTTTTCCTGAAAAAACACGTAGCTTACCCAACCGCTACCTCCACATGTGTGACATAGACCTCTTCATGCAGCCTTGCTTGAATTTCTTCTGGGGAGGCCGTTTCAAAAAAGAGTTCCAATGCCTCTTGAAGATTTTTCCTAGCTTCATCGACAGTGATACCCTGACTTGCAACATCCAACTCAGGACACAAAGCGACGTATCCATCATTTTCCCGCTCAATAATTGCAGTAAGCTTCTTGGTCATAATATATACCTCTCATGTGGATAATTTTTAATCCCCCCTGCCAGTAATTCCGGGAGCGGGTAAAAACAGGCGATAATCGAGCTTTCCATTCCTATATAGGGGCTAAAGGATTAAAACATAGGTTAAAATCTGAAAGATTAATTTAATGCTGATACAGCTTCCTCGATTGCAGCCTTACTATATCCTAAAATTTGCAAAACGTCCTCTAACATACACCTTTTTTTGGGTGTGTCATTGTTTGTCACTACCCAATACGGGGCCTTGTTGGGCTGTCGTCTGTCGGTCTGTCGTATGTCTGCGTCGTGGGTCGGACCAAGCAATAACGACAATGAGAGGCCGTATTTATCTGAGGCACAACGTCAGTCTGAGTGGCGCGCGATAGCGCGTCAGCTCCAGACACAGCTTGTGCATTGTTATCATTTCAACCACACAGCGAATGGATATGCTAGCCTTCCGACGGCAATGACTTGGCGAAAGTGGCTTTTCATTTTGTCTGGATGGGCTGAGGTATCTTTATATGCAACTCCCAAAGTAGAGGCACCTTGCCGGATTTTTACTGGTTTCATGGGATCGAAAAAGTCCGCATATTGCCAGAGATCAACAATAGTCGATGAAAGCAAGTATAGATCATCAAACACGAGTGCGCATGTATTGGATGCCATCTTTCCCGTTACGGGACTAATGCCAGCTGGCAGTGCTTCCCATTTTACACGGTCCGCAGAGAACTCAACTGCAGCCGCCGCCGTCTTTGTAGGCATTGCACCACCGGGTGACGATGGCGCAAGAAAACCACAAAACAGCTTTTCAGGTTTCTCGCACACTTTGGTGCAAACAGCCTGGACCATATCAGGTTTGGCTTTATGCGACCGGATAACCCAGAAAGTCCGGCCCACATTGCGAATGTCCGCGATCTTCCGGGTGAAAATGGTGTCAGAGTCTTCTCCTGCGTGAGGACCCATGACACTGAAGATGTTGAATTTGTCTGTTTCCATCATTCTTTGCACAACGTTTAGATCAGCGGCGCGGCTTTTTGCGTCAACTGTGTGGCATGGGGTCAGGGAATAGTAAACAGGCCATATATTAAAATTATCGACAATGACTCATGATAGTTAATTTCTCTAATTGAAAAGATATTTGAAATAAATCTGTTCCAAAATCCATGAATTATTAATGCAGCCATGAGAATAAGAAACACGAGCATAAAAGCACATACAGTCATTGAAATTTCAGGAGCCATATCATAAAAAACATCAATTGGCGCGCGTTTATCGCTTTCAGGCTCAAATAGATAGGCCATTAAACAAGCATAAAAAATATATGCAAACAATGCCAAATTGAAACTAAAGGTTATCCCTTTATATTTTATGTTTTCAGCCATATTATTTCCTTATGCTGACGAAAAAAGAAGGGGTCTACGTTTGACCTTTTTTGACAATTTTCGATAAGAGTCAAACGTAGACTTGACCCCCAATCACTTGTTGGGCGATGCCGCATAAGACAGCCTTTTACGAACTTTGATCCAGGTCCTAAGCTTGCAGTTGCTGAACTGAGAAAGGAAATTGGCTTTCTGTTTATCTGGAATAGTGCCAAGCCAGTCGTCAGTTACAGCATTAGCAAGTTCTACTGGGAAGTGCAATATCGGGGTCGTTGTTGAAACTACCAGATCAGTAAGCTGATCTTGGGGACTCATGGTGCCGTACTTGCTTCTAACCTCAGCTATTGCTTCCTGTCGGAGTTCGTGGCGTCTATCATACAAGCGCTGAAGCACACCTAAGGATTTAAGGACAGAATTGCTCTCACAAAGATCGATTAAGTACTGGGTGCGTTCTGCATTAAGTGCCGCAATATCTTCTTCACTGTATCTGCCCCATTCTGTTTTCCATCCACTCCATTCCCGCCAATCTCTATAGGGATCAATGTTGTTATCCTCTGCAATCTTGGGCAAACGATCTATGAATGGAAGTGTCGCAAGTGCTCGAAAGTAATCATGTCGCTCCCGCCGATGCATTGCTTCAAGATCACGTTGTCTCTGTATTTCTTCCTGCTTTCGCTTAGATGCTTCTTCATAGCAGGCTGTGCAACCCAATTTGTATTTGAATTTACCATGCCGTGCATCACCATGTTCGCTCAATACAGCCCGACTGCCGCAACGAGGACACACGGACTCTGAGTGATATGGCAAACCCCAAACCGTCTTTTGGTCAGTAACAAGGAGCCAGTAATCAGGAAGGCCTGTGTTGTAAGGCCCGTGGTAATTCAGCCATTGGATCGAAGTGTTTGAAAGAACTACACCTTGTGATTCACAGACTTCACATTTTCCGTCCCTGACCAGGGGAAGCAAAGGAACTGGTTCCCTAAGTGGCCATCCCCGCCACGATTTCAGAATCGAAAAAGCGCACTTGCCGCAATAGTTCATCTTAAGAAATCCTTTGATAGTGACGCCCAACGACCGGCTTCACGCGCGGCGGCTTTTTGCCGTCGCCGTGAAAGCCGAGGTTATCTGGCAATATTGTCTATAAAAGCAACCACAATCTCCATTGCTGGATAGACTTTTTTATACTTATCAACAACCAGCTCTATGTTTTGTTTAGGACTATTAATAGAATAATTTAAATATATTTCTGGCAACCCATTCATGGACAAAATATTAGATACCTGTCCTTCTATATTCATATTACAAAAAGGAGAGCTTTCACCGTGGGATATTCTATTACGAGCCTTTGCTGCTCCATTCCAGTGCTTGATTTGTTTTTTTAGAGACCTTAAATGAATGTTTTTGTTTTAGTGATTATCATTTTCTATTGTCTCAACAATTTGGTCAAAATACATTTTCTCATTATGTTCTGGATAACAAACGCTTTTAAGTATAGAGGCCATTCTTTCCCAGCAACGATAAATACACTCATAAGTATTGTAGATGTGATACCAGAAATGAATTTCAGGCATACCAATGGCATTCGGGAGATCCTCATCTTTTAATGCTTTGCCATTTGTTCCATTTGGGAACCTACAATCTTGCCTTGCGATTAATGCATAACCTAAGGAAAGTTGGATATGGGCTGCGCCCCAAAACAACTCCGTCATTTTCGGGGTAAAATCATCAATATCCAAATTGAAATGATCTGCTACTTCACCAGACCATCTGTGAAAATTCTCAATTCGAATATTTTTTGTGATTGCAGGTATCCTATATCTGCTGAACAGAGCTACTATTTCTGTCTGTATTTCGTTAATATTCATTTTGAAGATAACAGTCACAATAGATGGATAATTTTCCGCCTATTGCCCTTATAGAATGGAAAATCATCCATCTATTGCCATATTTAAGTTAAAAAGGTGGAAAATAGGCTATTGCATTTTCCATATATTGCGCGTGGACATTAATAGTATGGAAAATTCAAAATTCAGGAGTTAAATTTCAAGTCCGGGGTTACAGACCAATTTCAACAGCGTCTGTGGGCCCACCAGAACGCCTATTCCGCCAAATACACCTGTTGCAAATGGATTACGCGTTATCACGCTCTGTCGGGAGATCGAAGGGTAGATTCTTAGCGGGTGCTCCATCATAACGCCTCTGAAAAACGGGTAAGGATTATTTATGGAATCAAATACATATGCAAAATAGACTTGAAGTATTGGAATAGTCAAGTGATATTGTAGGAACGATTATTTTGTAATTATTTTTTACAGGCTATTACACCGTACGCCGGTCACGGAACGGGGGGTAGATTCTAAATCAAATCATGAATAGGTGGATCTATTTTCCAAAGAATACGGAAGCGCCTCTATCATTGACGGCACCAGAAACCCGATTTCATTTCTCACACGCATTTTCAATCAATCTATCAAGTCGAATAAAAACCTGATCCCGGATCTTTTCAATATGCAACGCTTCTTTGTAATCAAGCGTTGCCTCGTCCTCATGCTTAAACCGGTCCGGTTCCACTTGTAACGCAAAAGAATTGACTTGTCTCTTCCAGAACCAATCTGCACAACCGAACTGGACGTTCTCCGGATCGATGGAAGTAATTTCTTTTAAACCCTCCAAAAACCCTTTCCCCGAAGTATTGTTTTCAATACAACAGGCAATGTAAGCGATCCGGTACGTCACATGGGTAATGGCATCTTTAACCGGCAGGGGATCAAAGTTATGAAGATTATTTTGACCCTTGTAAACAAAATGTCCATGGCAGCTTTGCAGCGTGAAACAATAAGGCAACCGATTAAATCCCTTGATGAGTCGAATGATCGGACCATCAATCATATCATCCGCAAGCTCGCATAGCGCTTTCCGCCGCTGAACCCGGTATTCCGGATTTTCCACTAATTCTTTAAGGTCAGTAAACGTTTCCAACGTTCCGATCCAAAGCCATACAGGGTTCAATGTTGCTTCTTATGAGCCATTTTCAAGGACATGCCCCAACTCATGGGAGACTTTCCGGTTCCCGGCCGAGTGCCTGGGCGTGTAAGGGCAATGCCTGCAACCCATTCCACAGCAAACCCCGCGATCGATCAAAAACTTTTCGGTCATTACCATATTGCCGTTTTCGTCCGGGTAACGATCCGTTTTCAGCCGTTGGGGCAGGTCCGGGCCACTGAAATTCAAAATTATTCTCTCTTCCGGGAGTTTTCAATCAATTCCACTACGATGCCTTCTTCCGCGGAAAAACAGAATAGTCTGACCGGATGACCTTCAGGGTCGCGCATCTCGAGGCAGGGGGACAAGGGAAGCCAACCCTCTCGGGTCAGACGTTTGTGAAGTTGGTCCAGGTTTTCCACGTTCAGGCTCAGTGAAGCGGTACCCGGGCTTCCGAACGCTTTCGGGTTCTGATTCCCGACAGGATGGATCATGCGGCACAGTTCCACGGCCGTATTTCCGGGATCATTTCGCAGATAGGCGATTTCCATTTGCACATCCGGGATTCCCATAAGTTTGGCCATTCGGCTCCCCTTGACCATGGGCGCATGCCATGCCAAACCAAATCCCAAAATGTCCTGAAACAGATATCGCGCTCGATCCATATCCGAAACGAACAGGGCCACATGATGAACCTTTGTCATGATCTTCGCATCCATTTCCATACTACACGGAAAAGATGGAGACCGTGCACGATTTGCAGTCTCCGTCCTTGTCTCCACCCATGCAATGGGCCAGGCCCGCCCGTGCCCCTTCCACCTGCCGGGGACCCGCTTCATGTCGAAGCTGGGTCACCACCTCCACAATCTGGGCCACACCCGTGGCGCCCACGGGGTGCCCCCGGCTCAAGAGACCGCCGGAAGGATTGACAGGCACCCGGCCTCCAAGGGCCACCACCCCTTCATCCACCAACCGGCCCCCTTCTCCCGGCGGGCAAAGCCCCAGTGCTTCGTAGTGCAGAATCTCGGAAATGGTAAAGGCATCGTGGCACTCCACCACATTGATATCCTCGGGACCCATTCCCGCCTTTTCGTACGCTTTTGAAGCGCCCAGCCGATCCGTCTCCCAATTGGCCAAATTCTGCGGGTTTTTATAATTTCCGGTGACCAGCACGGAACACGCCACATTGACCTTGCGCGCCACTCGCGCCGCAACAGCAGGCGATGCGATCAAAACCGCCGCGGCCCCGTCCGCAATGGGGCAGCATTGAAACCGCGTCAGGGGGTCCACGATCATGGGCGAGGAAAGCACCTCATCCACGGTGAGCGGGTCCCGGAACTGGGCCATGGGGTTTAGTGCACCGTGAGCGCGATTCTTAACCGATATCTTGGCTAACTGCTCCTTGGTGGTGCCGTATTCCACCATATGGCGCACGGCCCGAAGGGCAAATCCCGCGGGCGCCACCATGCCCAGTTGGGTGTCCAACTGGGTTTCTCCGGAACTGATGAGCCCGAAGCCGGGAACGCACATTTTTTCTCCGCCGCACACCAGGGCGATCTCCGCCTGGCCCGCAGCCACCATATTGTAGGCTAGAAAAAATGCCGTGGACCCGGAGGTGCAGGCGTTTTCCACGTTGACCACGGGGATCCGGTTGATCCCCACTTCCCAGAACACGTTCTGACCCACGGTGAAATCGCCGAAAAGCTTGGGTGCCAGTCCGCTTGAAAAAAAGGCCGCATCTACCCGGGATGGCTTGATGCCGGCATCTTTCAGGGCAAGACGGCATGCTTCGGCCCCCATGCCCACGAGGGTTCTATCTTCATGTTTTCCAAAGGGGATCATCCCCGCGCCGATGACTGCTGCTGATGCCATTGTCACTTTTCCTGTTCTTGAGCTACCGGTTTAAAATAAGGTCTGAGACGCGCTTTGCCATGGCCCTCATGGCCCAGTGAACCCACCTGAAGGGTCACTTTCGCGCCGATCTCCAGCCGCTCCGTAGAATCCGGATCAAAGAGGCAGAAAACACGAAGTCCGGAACCGGCCGCGTTTCCGTTCAGATCCACATACCCTACACTGTAAGGTTGGGGCAGTCCCAGGGGCGGCTTGGTCCTCACCACGGTGAAGCTGTGAATGACCCCCGTATTTCCGATCTCCCTGGACTCCGGGGTCTCTAAACAGCGTGGACAATACCGGGGTTTTGGAAAAAAATAAGCGTCACAATGACCGCAATACCCCCCCAGCAGCATGGGTGGATTTCCCCCATAAGGCGGAAGGGTAAAGATATCCGGCAGCATGGGAGGAATCTGCTCTGTTTTATGGTTTGACATCTGTTTATTCTCGCAAAAAACTACCGTTTTACCTACATAACCCACTGCTATCCGGAACTGCTTTCCGGCGGACTATTGCAGCGGGAATACTTCGTAAATTTTTTGGGCGACATCCATATTCCCGGTCATTTTCAGCTTGCCGCTCATGAACGCCTGCATGCCGTCAATCTCATAGTTGACCATTCCCAGGAACAGGTCCGTCCCGCAGGTCTGTGACACGGTTGGAGACGGATGCCGCGCCTTGACCAGTTCACAAGCGCCGTCGGCGACCTTGATATGCCACACGCCACCGTTTTCGCCCAGCACGTCCCATTGGAAGACCGCGTCGAGTCCCTCGGCTGCTTCAGCGTTAAATTTCTTAACCATGTCCTCAAAAGCTTGAATGGGTTCGGTATAAGCCATCATAATCCTCCTTTGATATTTTGGGCTTCATTGCCCGGTTTTCCATCTGTCTTTGGGCCTCGGCAAAAAATACATCCACCATCTTGCTTGTCCTTTGGCCCGTCTACTGCGTTACATTCACCGGCACATATCCACCAATATGCACTGGCGAATGCGCCTTGTATACGACCCAAAATACAGCGCAATCTGGCGTATTTATTTTTTGCCGAGACCCTTACTTTTCCAGTTTGTAGCCCGCTTTTTCTCGGTCCCACGTGTCATCCGTCACGCCTTGTTCACGCAACAGAACTTTTTTCACCCGCTCCGTGGGGGTTTTGGGGAGCGCGTCCATGAATCGCAGGTAGCGCGGCACCATGAAATAGGCCATCTGTTCGGAGCAGTGGGCCATCAACACCTCGGGGGACAGCTTCTTCCCCGGCTTGAGGGTGAGGCAGACCATGACCTCGTCCTCCCCCATGGGTGATTTCACCGCCACCGCCGCGCATTCGAGCACGGCGTCGTGGGTGCGCACACCCTTTTCCACCTCAAAAGAGGAGATGTTTTCGCCGCGCCGCCTGATGGCGTCTTTCTTTCGGTCCACGAAGTGAAAGTACCCGTCTTCGTCCTGGCGCAGATAATCTCCCGTATGGAACCACAGGTCCCGCCAGGCCTCCACGGTCTGGACCGGCATGTCGTGATACTCGAGCAACAGGCAATGGGGTTTGCGCGTGCGCAGCAGGCACTCACCCGGTTGGCCCGTCGGGACCGGCAGGCCGGCGTCGTCCACCAGCTTCACCTCATAGTCGGGACGCAGTTTTCCGCAGGAGCCTATCTTGCGTTCCTTGACCGTGTTGAGCATGGGGACGCCGATCTCGCTCATTCCGTAGCCCTCGATCAGTTTCACCCCGAACCGTTTTTCGAAAGGCCGGTACAGGTCGGGCGGGGCCCCGGCGCCGAACATGATGCGCAAAGGATTGTCCGCGTCGTCGGGCCGAGGCTCGGCCTTGTAGAGGATCTGCAGAATACCGCCGATGTAGTTGAACTCGGTGCATTCGTTTTTCTTCACATCCTCCCAGAACCCGCTGGCCGAAAAGCGAGGCGCCAGCACCATGCTCGCCCCGCTCATGAGCGCCGGCATGGTGGAGAGAAACTGGGCGTTGCCGTGGAACAGGGGCAGGGCGTTGTAAAGCCGGTCGTTTGGGTCGTAGCCCGCGGCGGACATACAGATTTCACCCATAAACAGGGCGTAGTTGTGGGGCATGACCGACCCCTTGGAGGGGCCGGTGGTCCCGGAAGTGTAGATGACGGCGAAAGGATCGTTCCAGAACACCTCCGTGGGCGTGTACCCGCCCCGGTTATCCACCATTTCGGAATATTTCATGGCCGGCTTATCCAGGGGAGGAATATCACCGTCACCGAAAACGACCACTTTTTCCACATGGGGGAGATGCCGCAGCACCGGGGCCAGCCGATCGAGGAAAATATCCTCGACCACGACGATCCGGCTGCCCGACTGGCCCAGCATGTACGTCAGAAGATCGCCCCGGTGGGCCGTGTTTACCGGGACCTCAACGGCCCCCAGCTTGCTTAAGCCGCACCACAAAGACAGATATTCGGGACGATTGCCCATGATGATGGCCGCCCGGTCTCCCTTGCCGAGGCCCAGGGTTTCGAGGCCCGCCGCCACCCTGCTTGATGCGCGATCCAAGGCCCCATACCCGAAGGATTTACCTTGAAATCGGAGGAACTCGCGGTTGCCCAGCTCCGCGGCCTTATCCTGTAAAACCCGGTGCACGACCCTTTGACGGGTAAGGTCATTGTTATCCATTTTTTCTCCCTCTACAGGTTCGGCATCAACGGGCCCTTGGCGATGCCTTCATTGGGGCTGGGATAGGTCACATACCAGTTCAATATGTCATCGCTGGGTTTTTGGGTGGACCAATACTCCTCGAATTCTTCGAAGGGTTTCCCCTCGGCCTTTCGTCGGGCCACGGCCTCCCGTCGAAGCGCCTGGGTGGCCTCTTCGTCCAGACGTCCGCTCTCCGGGTCATAGGCGACCTTGTAGATGTTCTCCACCGTCCAGGGCGTTACCATGCCCTCAGCCAGATCGTCAAGGACGGCCTGGGGATCGCGCTCCAATACATCGCCGTATCCGGCCCCGCCCCCCACGGGCACGTAAAACGTCTCGCCATACATAAAGAGTTGAATGGGATGGGTGATATGGTGAAACTCGCGGTTTCCCTGTTCGGGGTTCTCCTCCGAGTATACCTGATCCAGATTCTTAGGTAGATCTGCTTCAGCCGCGGCCATGAGCGATCCCATGTTGCTCCCGCGCACGGTACTGAGAAAGACCGGCGGTACGGCATACCCGCCGAAGATGCCCAAAGTGGCCGGGAAGCGGGAGCCGAAGCCGAAACAGCCCAAGGCCACTCCCGGCACATGGTGCATCTTCAGACCGAAACCCACACCGGCCCCGCCCCGGTATTTGCCGTGGCCGTAGGAGTTTTTAAAGTAGTTGCGGAACAAATAGAGAAACGGGCGGTCGACTTCAGTGGTCTCCACATCCGAGCAGTCGCTCATGGTGGCGAAAAACGCCCCGGCGCCGTTCACCCCGTCCTGGTCGCTCCGCGCCCCGGCCCCGGTGGCGTTCATTTCCGGGGTAATGTCGGCGATGGCCTCGCCCCATTGATTCATCCCACCGAACAAAGGAACGCCGAAACCCTGGTACCAGGACGATTGGGCTCTTTTCGGGTCAAGGTGGTAAGTCATGCGGGCCCCGGCCATGAACATGGCGTTGGCAAACAAGGTCTGGGGAAAGGGGGCCATGGAAGTGGGTGCCTCGTCTTTTGCGTTGAGCAGGCAATCTTCGGGGAAATCCCATTCGATGGGTGCCAACAGCGCGTTGTTGGCCGGCAGATCGTGAAGGAACCAGCCGCAGAAATAGACCATGGCCATGCCGATGATGCCCTGGAAAAAGCTATTTAGAGGCTTGTCCGGCAGCATGGGCGTTGTGTCGTCAAAGACAAGTTTAATGGTGTCGCCCTTTTTAACCAGGGTAAGATTGATCTTGATGAGCCCCTCGGCGGCACCCACGGTATCCATGAATCGGGGCTGTTTGAACACGCCGTCGTTGAGCAGGCTTACTTTTTTGTGGGCCGCTTCGGCAGTCACCGCCAGGATGCGTCGCAGACCTCCGACAACCATGTCCGCGCCCTTTTGATCGGCATATTCCACAATGCGGCGCTGCGCAATGCGGCAGGCCGCCAAACGGGCCTTGATGTCCAGGACCATGGTGCGGGGGTCCCGGCTCATGGCCGCGAACATGTTCATGATGTCTTCACGAAGGGTGTAGTTCTCACCCACTTTAATGGGTGGGGTGATCAGGCCTTCGTCATATTTGGTTCGGGCCGTGGGACAGATGCCACCCGGGTCGGTCCCGCCGTTTTCACCCGTGTGCACCACCGCACCCACGAAACAGATCAATTCGCCTTCGTGGAACACCGGGACGCAAAGGCCCATGTCCGCCGGGTGTACACCGCCGTAGAACGGGTCGTTAAAGAAAAAGCTGTCTCCCTCCTTCACCCCCACTGAGCTGTCCTTGACCCAGTGTTTCACGATATATTTTACCGGAATCTGCCCCAGGACGGCGTGGAACCAGATGCCCGTGGCCACCACCGCCAGATCACCCTGGGGAGTGTAGATGCCGAAGGCCACGTCGCCCCAGCGCATGCCTGAAGAGGCCCCCAGCTTCATGGTGGTCTCTTTGCCCTCCTGGGCCACCATATTCATCTTGTGGACGAATATATCGTACTCGACCACATCGATCTTTTCCTGGACCTCGGTTTCCCGAGCCGTCATCGGCTCGGGTTTGAGCTGCTGCACGACCTCCATGTCCCTTGCGTAAACCATTGCGCACATGGCTTGTCTCCCTTCCGCCGAAATCTTTCATCCGGCGCTTTTTTATGAGTTTCGGCTGCTTTTTCGCCTAATCGCGGTTGGGTCGCAACACGGCGCTGCCCAGCCCGTCCTTCTTGAAGTTCCAGCCCGGTTCGAGCACGTAAGTGGTATCAGGCGCTTCGATCAGGGCCGGACCTTCAATACTGTTCCCGGGTTCGAGCCTGTCAAAGTCATACACGAGGGTTTCCTTGAATCCGCCCAATTCAGACCAAAAGGCCTTCCGGGGCTCGCGCACGGCGGCCTCCGGCGGGGTCTCTCCCGCGAGGGGCATCCGGTCCATGGGTTCGGGCTCGGCCAGCACATAGGCTGTAAGGTAAAAACACTCTACGTTCACCCCGCCCATGGGGAACGTGGCCTCGGGGGTGTAGATGGCCGAATACTCTTCGGTGAAACGGTCGCAGATATCCTTGTACTCTTCGGGGCCGGTCACCTTCAAATGGGGGCTGATAATCTTGGTGAGGTTGTATTGCATGCCGTAACGCATGTCCAATTCCAATCGGAAACCGATCTGATCCAGGCTGTAACCTTCCAGCTTCAGGTCATTCACAGCCAGTTCCTTGAGTTCCTCCACCACATTGTTAAAGCCCTCATAATCCTGGGAGTAACACTGTTCCGCATAGAAAAATATCTTCATGGTGCGGGATTTGTCCCAGACCTGTTGAGTGTTCACCGTGGAGGCCCCAAAGGCCCCGAATACGGGGGAATGGGCCGACACGACGATCTTGTCCACCTGCAGGTAGGGAGCGAAGCCGCAGGCGTGCGTCGCGCCCGCTCCGCCGCAGGCGAAAATCACAAAGTCGCGGGGGTCGTGGCCTTTTAGGGCCACCTCATTAAAAACTTCCTGACCCATGCGGGCGTCTACCACGGCCCGGATGCGCCGGGCCGCTTCCACCACGTCGATGCCCAGGGGATCAGCGATTTTGCTTTTGATGGCTTTAGCGCTGAGTTCCTCGTCTAAAAGCATCTGGCCACCCAGGTAATTCTCCGGGTTCAGATAGCCCAGCACCAGGTCGGCATCCGTGACGGTGGGCTCCTCTCCCCCAAGGTCGTAGCAGGCAGGACCCGGCATGGACCCGGCCGACTGGGGACCCACCTCCAGGGCATCGCCCATCAGTTTGTTGACCCAGGCGATGGAGCCGCCGCCGGCCCCGATAGACTTCACTTCAATGGCCGGAATATTGGTTCGCCATCGGTCTATGACCGGGATGAAGTCGTAGGTGCGAAGGCGGCCACCGCTGATCACTCCGATGTCGAACGAAGTGCCGCCCATATCGGTGAAAATGATATTCTCGTGACCGTATTCCCGGCCCAGGGTAAGAGCCCCGTGCAAACCGGCCACCGGTCCGGCGTTGTGGGTGAGCACTGCCCGGGTGCGGGAGACCTTTTTCATGCCTCCGGTATTGTGCACCAGCATCAAGGGGCGTTTGTACCCGCCGTCTCTCAGTTCGGCACCCAGCTTGTTGAGTTCGTCGGCCATCACCCCGTGAATATAGCCGTTGACCAAGGTGGTAATGAAACGGGTGTATTCGCCGGATTTGGGCGAGACGTCGCTGGATAGAATCACCGGCAGGGAGCCTAAGTAGTCCTCGGGGTATTCCTCTTCGATCACTTGCTTGATCATTTGCTCATGGGCCGGATTGACAAAAGACCAGAGCAGGCAGACGACGAAACCCATGGCCCCTTTGTCCACCAATTCCTGCAGAGCAACCAGAATATCGTCCCGATGGAGCGGGCAGATCGGGTTCCCGAAGGAGTCCATACGCTCTCGTACGCCGACCACCATGCCCCGCTGGATCAAGGGTTCGGCCTTGTTGATGCGGGCCAGGTCTTTGTTGGCCGCGCTGTCGATGCCGTCGGCCCAGCTCCGGGCTCGACCCAGAAAGATTGCATCCTCGTGGCCGGCGGTGGTGATGAGGCCCAGTTTGGGGCCGGTACGCTCAATCAAGGCGTTGGTCCCCACGGTGGTACAGTAGCGCACCACATCGCTCTCCCCCAAAAATTCGGAAAGCCCCGTCCCGAAAGATCGGGCCAGCGACCGCATCCCCTTCATGAACCCGACGGAGAGATCATAGTGGGTACTGGGAGTTTTGGTCATTTTGGTTTTTCCGTCCTCTCCACGGGCGTAAAAGTCCGTAAAGGTTCCGCCGATATCGACGTTGATTGAGATCCCCATTACATGTCTCCTTGTTCTGATGCATTATCATGAAAAAATTCCTGAACCAGTTGGTGAAGCGTTTCAACATCCACATCCCGGGTGGCCGGACCCAGGCTGGTAAAAAAGATTCCCCGTCCGCCAGTTTTTTCATACAGTTCCCGGCCTTCGTTGATGAGTCGGCGTGCCGTGGAAAGATCATCCAGCGGCAGACCCAATCCCACGCCCAGGGCCCCTTCACCCAGGTCCCGCACCCGTGAACCATCGGGCAGGGTACCGTCTTTGCCGGGACCCAGCACATACAAATCCATTTTCAACCCTTTGAACCGATCCACACGGGAAGGATCATATTTCTGAACGTAAAGCCCAGGTCTCACATCGTAATACCCGGTGATATTTTTGAGGGTGTTATAGATCTTTTTGTGGGAGAGGTTGATTTCGGCAGACCCCAGTGAACGCCCTTCCATGAAGATGAGCACATCGGGTCCCGTCTTGCAGAAGGCTTCCGCAACACGCACCATCAACGGCTTGATTTCTCCCAGGTGGTCCGCACCGTTTCCACGGCCGAACAGCATATCCGCCAGGGTCAGCGGTCCCGTAAGCGCGGCGATGCAGGCCTGTTCCTTTCGACTGACCTCAAAGACCCGCGCCGCCGTTTCCAGGGCCAGCTTCATTCGGCCTGCCTCCTCCGGTTTGTCATACAGGCCGTTTTGCGGCGGGGATGCCACGGGTCGATCATTCTCCCAGGATATGGGGCAGCCGCAGGCCTCCGCCATGAGGGTAAAATCGAGTCCCACCACCACCCCGTCGAAACGAAAGAGCTTGTGGGTTTTCACCAAAGCGTTGGCCCACAGGGCCGGATCGTTCATAAGCCTTTCCATGGGCATGTTTTCAACCCTGGAGAGAAGCCCACGGATCATGGGTACAAAGACAGGCCTGGGTAGCGGTTCATCATTTAAGAATTTGTTGAATAGCGCCCTCCCTGTTTCCATGGTCAACCCCCATGCCGTTTTTTGAGTGCATCCACGTCCAGGTCAATATCATGGGTAATGGGATGCCCCGGCGGCAGGTACTCGTTTTCAATGATGACCCCGCACGCGGGGCAGTAAAACTCCAGAAGGCGGCAGTAATTGGGGTCCGGTGAAAAGCTGTATTCTTCTCCTTCCACCAGGGGCGGGTGGACTTCCTCAAAGGGCTTTTCCGCCACAAGGCACCCTTTTTTATAGTTCTCCCGGGCCCCGATGAGCCCGTGACCGCAACGCTGGCAGCACCACTTCTCCTGGTCCAGATCGATCTCCAGATATTCGGTAATTCTCACTTTCATGATTCTGTCACCTCCTCCAGAACAGCATTGTTGAATTTGTCCACGGTCATTTGCCATCCCTCGGACACCAGCACGGTGGTCTGCTCCGATTCCACCAGGGCCGGCCCGGACAGACGGTGGCCATGGGTGAGCAGGGACCGGTCGTACACGGGGATTTCCTGAAATCCCTTTTCCACATCCAGAAAGACCGATCTAACGCTCTTTATGGCCGCCTTTGCTTCCTCGCCGGACACGGGGACCTCTTTCACATGAAAATGGGGCACTTCCGCCTGCGCCGCGAGGCACACCATATTCAGGTTAAGATCCCCACCGTGGCCGTTTTGCCCCAGAAGATCCCGCGCCGTTTTTACGGCCCTGGCCACATCTTCGGAGGACTTGAAAAAATCCAGAGGAGCGCCGAACTTGATCTCCGTGCCCCTGCCGGTCTCCTGAACCAGAAGTTCAAGGGAGAGTTTCATATCCTCGAAGGTGAATCCTTCCCCTCGAATATCCCGCTCCGCTTCCTTTGTGAGGGTTTCCAGGGCTGCCGGCAGGGCTGAAAAGTCGGATGTTTCACCAAAAGGGGTATCCGTTCGGGCATAGTAAATGTGCCCCACATCCATGCCCGAGGCGGAATAGGCTGAAAAGACCGCTGAAAATGGGGTGATGACGATCTTTTTAATCCCCGCCGCCCGGGCCGCATGGCAACAGTGGGCGGGACCCGCACCGCCGTAGACCACCAACAGGGGATCCGCATCGCCCGCAAGCCGCTCTCTGATCTTCATCAGTTCCCGGCCCATGCCCGCATCGATGGTCTCCTTCACGGACAATGCCGCGGCCTCCACCGAAAGTCCCAAGGGTTCCGCAACCTTCTCCGCCATTGTATTGCGGGCCTTTTCCAGGTTCAGTTTCATGGCGCCCCCCAGGAAGTATTCCGGATCAAAGACGCCCAATATGAGATCCGCATCGGTCACCGTGGGCTCGGTGCCCCCCAGATCAAAGCAAACGGGACCCGGCAAGGCCCCCGCCGAACGGGGTCCCACACCAAGGGCGCCGTTCACAACGGAAGCGATGGAGCCGCCGCCGGCCCCCACAGCCTTGATCTCCACCATGGGCACGTTGACCCTGAAACCTTCCACATCCGGCTTCAGGGTATAACTGACCTGTCCCTGTTGCACATACCCCAGATCAAAGGAGGTACCGCCCATGTCGGCCGATATGACGGCGTCGGCCCCGTAGGCGAGACCGGTCACCCGGGCCCCCATGAGGCCTGCCGCCGGTCCGGAATTGTAGGTATTGATGGCGCGGGTTTTGGCCACGCGGGCCACGGCATGATTGTTGTGGACAACAAAGAGGTTCTTTCCGTACATACGGCGGCGCAGCTCTTCCCCCGCCTTGTACAGCATGCTGACCAGCTTGCCGTGGATATAGGCATTCAAAACCGCGGCATTGATCCGCTCTTCCTCGCCGCTTCGGCTGGAAATGTCAGAGGAGAGAAAAACGGGCACCGATCCCAAAAAATCCCTGGGGTATTCCCCTTTGATGATGCTGCGGATGGCGCGCTCGTTTTGAGGGTTGACGTCGGAATAGGTTAAGGCCACCACAAGACAGCGGGCGCCGCGATCGATGAGGCCCTGGGCCGCCTCCATGACGGCTTTTGCATCCGGTACCTGCAAAACCTCTCCGACGGGAGAGGTTTTCTCATTAACGGCCGCCACCATCTCCGGGTCCACCAGGGGCGCCTTCCCATCGCCATTTCCCGTGGGCACAAGACCTTCACGGCCCCCCGTCACCAGCAAACCGATTCGGCTCCCGTCCCGCTCTATAATGGTATTGGTGCCGATGGTGTTGGAAAACCGGATAATGTCCGTGTCATACAACAGATCTTCCACCGACAACCCGAAGCGTTCGGCGCCTGCTTTGATGCACGCCAGAAAACAGATGGTTAAATCGTGTGGTGTGGTGGGCACCTTCACGGGCTCAACCCGGCTCCCTGAAACGAAAAACCCGTCGGTAAAGGTTCCGCCCGTGTCAATGTCAATCGTATACCCCATGACCTTTCCCCTCCTTATGATGTTATGCATGGAAAAATAAACGAACTATGCAACCATCCCCTATTCTTCAGTTTTCTCCGTGGTTCCGAAAACCCCTTTCATAATAAAGGATACGACCTCTTCCTTTATTTCCTCAAAAGAAAGGGGGCCATCGGTGCGGTACCAGCGAAGCTGCCAGTTGATAACGCCGAAGATATTGAATGCCAGAACCTTGATGCTCCGGCATTCTATGAGTCCTTCATCATCCAGTTCCTGCAGTACGTTTTTATAAAATCCGTAGATTTGACGCTGAATCTTGCGGTTGATGGCCGCCCCTTCATCGGACAGATGTTCCTCATCCAGAAAAAAGATCTTGGTTTCCTCGGTGTAAGTCCCCGCAAGCAGGATATGGGTTTCAAGAAGCTTTTTTAGTTTTACTTTCGGTGGAAGTGCCTGCTCCGAAACTTCCTTCAGATTTTCGATCAGACGCTCGGATGAATGGGCCAGGATGGCAACGAGAAGGCCCTCTTTGTTGCCGAAGTGATGATAGATATTGGAGATGCTGATATGCATCTCATTGGCGATGTCGCGAATGGACGTACCCCGAAATCCCTTGGCGGAAAAAAGAGAAATGGCCGTTTTGAAAATTCTGTCTTTGTTGGTTTTGGTGTTTCCCAAAATACGCACCCTTTCATCAATGGAATGGACGGTTGGGCCAACAAATTGCCTTTACAATATGGCTAGATCGATCGTTCGATATAGGCTATATCGAACGATCGATCTAGTGTCAAGGAGAAAATGGCGCCGGACTGATTTTTTCGAGATTTGGTGATGGGCGATTTCTTTTCAAAAGGGGCCGCCCGAAGGGCGGGTTATCACATTGGCAGCGGCGCTCTAGAAAGCGCGAATAAATTTTCAGTCATGTTCGTCTCAAAGGTTCAGGGGCATGGCGGTATAGGAAGAGAGACCGTGAATACCATCTCATTAGGTTCCCGGGAATATGACATGAACCCCCCCATCTGTCTGAGCAATCTGCTGGAAAGTGGAAGAACCGTCCCTCGATAGCCTTTG
>JABGPV010000440.1 GCA_018644785.1 Deltaproteobacteria bacterium
TGGGGTCATCCCGGCCTCCTTGATGTCTTCCACCAGAATAATGTGATATCCAAAACGGGTTTGGACCAGGTCGCTGATTTCTCCTTTTTTCAATGCAAAGGCCGCTTCTTCAAAAGGCGGTTCCATCTGCCCGGTTTTAAAATAACCCAGATCACCACCCTGGGATTTTGAGGGCCCTTCAGAATATCCTTCTGCAAGAGCCGCGAAATCCTCTCCTTTGCGTGCTTTTTCCAATACCTTTTCGGCCCGCTCTTTGACCTTATTCTTCACTTCTTCTGTATCGTCTTGGTCGACTTTAAATAAAATATGTTTTGCTTTTACCTGTTTGGGTTGACTGTACATCTTGGCATTGTATTCGTAATAGGATTGAATCTCCTTTTCGGTGATTTCAACTTCTCCCCCGAAATCCTTCGGATCGACCTCAAGGTAGATCACGCTGATTTTTTCAGGTATTCGATATTGCTCTTTGTTTTTTTCGAAATAGGTTTTCAACCGGGTCTCGTCAATCTTCACGGGATCTTTGAAATTCACCGGGTTGAACTCAACAAAGGCGATTTTCACTTTTTCGTTGGCAAATGTGTAGTATTCCAGGATTTCCCGGTCTGTGACATTCAGGAAGGCAAAAAGAAACTGCTTGAGTTTCTTGTCCAGCAATTCCGATGTGATGCTGGTCTCAAAATCTTCCGGTTTCATGTGGTTGTTGCCGAGCATCGATTGGTATCGTCTCATGTCGAACCGCCCGTTTATCTGGAATGCGGGGTAGTTCATGATTGCTTTTTGGATTTCCTCTTCCGTTACATCAAGGCCCAGTTCACTGGCGGCCTGGCTCATGAGCCGTTGCGTGATAAGTGTTTCAAGAGCTCTTTTTTTGAGATTAAACATTTTAATCATATTGTCGTTCCACATGCTTTTATATCTTGCCTGAAGCGACGTGATCATATCTCTGTAAACTTTTTCATATTCAGGACCATTGATCAGCTCACCGTTTACGTAAGCAATTTTCATGGCCTGATCAGATGTAAAGGAATATCCGAAATAGAAAACGAAAACGATCGCGATGATCGCAATCAAAGCTTTGATCAGCCAGCTCTTGGCATGTTTCCTCATGAGGCTCAATAACATTCAGCACTTCCTCCCATTTCCATTAACCTTACTTTTGCATAACGTTTAAAACTATCACAATTTCTAAATGAAGTCCACGATAATTTTGAAGCATGCGCCTTTCTGATTATCAACGGTATTGCCGGAATCAACTTGTCAATGGTCTTTTCTTATGATAATAATCACACGTAAAGTGTACGTTTGTAACCATTCCAAATTCGGTGCTTTTGGTTAGATTTTACTTTAGATGACAAGGTGCGTTGGCATGGCAAAGAAATACTGGAGCGTCACGGAGGTCGTTGAATTTTTTCAGGTCAACGAGACTTTCTTAAATGATCTGGAAAAAGAAGATATCGTGTGTCCATCCTGCCGTGATGGCTTGCTTAACAAGTCTTTCTCCGCTGGTGAAATGGAGAAGGTACGGCTTGCGAAAATTCTGGTGGATGAAATGGACGTCAACCTGGCCGGTGTCGAGGTGGTTTTGCAAATGCGGAAGAGCATGATCGCCATGCGAAAACAGTTTGACGCCATCTTGGAAGACCTTGCCCGGGAGATGGAGAAAAACCTGAAACCCATTTCCTGATTTTTGCCCTTATATTCTGCCATCATATTCTACCATCATATCCTAATGGCGTTCCTCACGTCCTCCTTGTACATGCCATCCATCTTTTGAACTGCTGCAAGGATCTCCGGGTCTTCTGTCTGAGGCACTTCAACCACCAGCTTGACCATGAGATTACCCCTTTTTTTGTCTTGAGATTGGGTGCCCCTTTTCCTTTTAACCGAAGAACTTTTCCGGTTTGGCTCCCGGAAGGCACTTTCATTTTAACCTGTCCATCCACCGTTGGGATGTCAATGGTTCCTCCTGCCATGGCCTCCCTCACGGTCACGGGGATATCCATATAAAGGTTGTCGTCGATTCTTTTCAGAAAAGGATGGGGTTTCAGGTGGATGATCAGATAAAGGTCCCCCGCTTGACCACCACCGGGTGCGGGCTCTCCTTTTCCCGCGATACGCACCTTGGAGCCTTCTTTTACGCCCTTCGGGACCACAACCCTTATTTTTTCAGTTCCCGGAGCCTGTCCACTGCCGCCACAAGCTGTGCAGGGCTTACCGGTCTGGCCATGGCCCTGGCAATGAGGGCAGGGTTTGGTGAATTGCATGGGCCCCTCTGCAACGTTCAGTCGTCCGGACCCACTGCAATAGGCGCAGGTGCTCAAGGTGGAATTGGGGTCGTTTCCAGATCCGCCACAGACCCCGCAGGTTTTGGCTTTCTGCATGGAGAGCTCCGTTTCAAAACCTCGTAACGCTGAAATAAGATCAATGGTCATATCATGCTGGAGATCCCTGCCCCGCAAAGGGGCCTGGGACCGGAAACCGGATGATCCCATGCCGGAACCGAAGATATCGCCAAAAATATCTTCATAGCTCTGGTAACGACCAAATCCTTCTCCGCTGCCGCTCCGTTTACCCTGCTGGAATCCCCCCCCTCGGGAATACTGTCTGGCCCTTTGGGTGTCAAAACCGGCTTGAAGGCCTTCCGCTCCAAATTCATCATAAAGCGATCTTTTTTCTTTACTGCCGAGACAGTCGTAAGCCTGGGAAATTTCCTTGAACTTATTTTCCGCCTCATTGTTGCCCGGATTGATGTCAGGGTGCCATTTTCGGGCCAGCTTGCGATAGGCCTTTTTGATCTTTTCTTCAGAAGCGTCCTTGGAAACACCAAGGATTTTGTAGAAATCTGTAGACATGGTTCAGTCCCATTAATTGAAGTTTGAGGATCACTGGTCAAAAAAGTACCCTGTTAATATATTGAGTAACCCTTCACCAAGTCAAAGAAAAAAAAGGGTGCTGTGCTTTTGTGTGAGATTTTTTTTAAATGGCCTGAAAGAGCGCAAGAGGAAAAAACCCCTTGACAATCGCTGAGTTTGCATGAAACAAAGCTATGACATACAGCGTTGGAATTACGCTGTTTATCTTGTCAAAAGCTTGGCCTGTTTCCGATGGGATAGAACCTTAAAATGGTAAAATTGTGGCAGAAAAGTCAGGAAAAGCCCTGTAAAGGGGATCAGAACCCGGTTCAGAATCCCGATACACCCATTCTTTTCGTTGATGATGATCCGATCATTCATAAGGTGATGGGTAAATACCTGAAGGATTGGAATGTGACGTCGGTTTTTTCCGGTGAAGAGGCACTGGATCATCTTGAAAAAGAGAATTTTGTGATT
>JABGPV010000441.1 GCA_018644785.1 Deltaproteobacteria bacterium
TTAAATGATGTGCCACCGGATAGAGCGCATGGCGGACCGTATCCGCCGGTGCCACGGTTCCCACCTGGACGGTTTTCGGATTCCGCAGAATATCGCCTGCCAATCGCCGTATTTCAGCGGGCATGGTGGCCGAGAAAAGCAACGTCTGACGTTTTTTGGGAAGACGCGCCAGAATGCGCCGGATATCCGGCAAAAAACCCATGTCGAACATCTGGTCCGCCTCATCAATGACCAGCACTTCCAATTTGGAAAAATCGACGGTACGGCGACTGATGTGATCCAGAAGCCTTCCCGGGCATGCCACCACAATGTCGGCACGCTTCAGTTTCTCAATCTGGGGGTGAATCCCCACACCACCGTAAACCGTAACACTTCTCAGGTGGGTTTTGCGACCATAGGTTTCAATGGCCTGATGTATCTGCTCGGCCAGTTCACGGGTGGGTGCCATGATCAGGGCACGAACGGCGGCCGTCTTTTTTTCCATGAGCCGATTCAATATGGGCAGGACAAAGGCAGCCGTTTTACCGGTACCCGTTTGCGCCACTCCCATGATATCGTGATTCTCGATAACCCGGGGAATTGCACGGGCCTGTATGGGGGTGGGGGTTACATAGCCCGCTGCCGCAACACCTGCCGCGATAGTGGGATGAAAATTAAAAGTCTTGAAATTCAAAAAAACACCTCTTTCCATGTTCCAATAAAAAAAGCCCCGGAGTCATTCCAGGGCTTACGTGATTTTTAGTTACAACCAGGAACATCAATTAATGGTCTGTACCATAGACATTTTTAAAGACAAAGTCAAGTATATTCATGAAAAAGAAACAAACACTGCCCTTCACAATGGATAATTAAGGAGATTGTCAGGAAGCCCATAGGACTTTAGAATATTTCCTGCATTTCCCGATTGGGTTAACGCTTGAAGATATTATCTCGACAAGTTATCATATCTTAGAGCCTCTTTTTTTAGAAAGGAACATGGAATGAATTTTACGAAGTTTCCAAGACGCGGCTACCTGCAGGGTGCAACTCCGCTTGAACCGATGCCAAGATTGAGCAAGGTCCTGGGTGGAAAGGTAAACCTCTATGTCAAGCGTGACGATCTTCTGCCGGGCGCATCCGGTGGAAATAAGACCCGAAAACTTGATTTCTCCATTGCCGATGCACTGGCCCAGGGAGCTGACACCATTATCACTTGTGGGGCCATACAATCTAACCATTGTAGGCTCACCGCTTCCTGGTCTGCCAAAGAGGGGCTTGATTGTCACCTTGTTTTGGAGGAACGGGTCAAAGGTTCTTATAAAGAAGACGGTAGCGGCAACAATTTCCTCTTTGAGTTGCTTGGCGTAAAAAGCAAACGGGTGGTTGCCGGAGGTTCCCATATGATGGCGGAGATGAGCGCCACGGCAGAACAGCTGAAAAGCGAAGGCCGAAAGCCGTATATCATCCCCGGCGGCGCTTCCAACCCGATCGGTGCACTCGGTTATGCGGCTTGTGCTGAAGAACTGATGGTCCAGATTAACAACGCAGGACTTGTTGTGGGTCATATTGTTGTGCCTTCCGGTTCAGCAGGCACCCATGCCGGGATGGTGGTCGGTATGACGGGAGTGAACGGAAACATCCCAATTTCCGGCATGAACGTTTCCGGCTCGAAAGAGGTACAGGAAGATATCGTTTATGAGCTGGCAGGTCAGACCGCTGATCTGCTCCAGGTGAAAGGCGGCGTGGCTCGTGAGGATGTGGTCTGTTACGATGATTATGTGGGACCGGGTTACTCCTTACCAACGGAGTCGATGATTGAAGCGGTAAAACTGTTTTCCATGGAGGAAGCCATCCTTCTTGATCCTGTCTATTCTGGCAAAGCCGCAGCAGGGCTTATCGACCTGGTACGTAAAAGTACATTCGCCGAAGGATCTACCGTCGTATTCCTGCACACTGGCGGCTCACCGGCGCTGTATGCTTACCTTGAGGCATTTCGAGAATAAACGACTTGATGAGGGAAATCCAATCATGCAGATATTTTCAAGCGTACCCCGCATAATCAGTGGTTTGGGCTGCATTGACGCCCTGGGTGATGAAGTTAAGAAAATGAACTGTGCCAAAGCACTGATCGTGTGCGACCGGGGGCTCAAAGCCCTGGGTCTGGTGACCCCCGTAACGGATTCCCTGGACCGTGCAGGCGTCAGCCATGCCGAGTTCAGTGACGTTCAGTCCGATCCAAGCCTGGATCTGCTGGACCGGAGCCGGGAGATTACCGATGACTTTGAGGCCCAAATGGTGATCGGCCTGGGCGGCGGAAGCGCTTTAGACGCGGCGAAGCTTATCAGCATCATGCTGACCAACAAAGGCCCGGCAGATACCTACTACGGTATCAACAACATCCCCAATCCGGGCCTTCCCATGATCCTGATCCCCACCACCGCCGGAACCGGCAGCGAGGTCACCAACATCAGCGTCATGGAAGACCCCAAGGTGGGGCTCAAAAAGGCCATGATCAGTGATCACCTGTATGCAAAGGTTGCCCTTCTGGACCCCAACCTCACCCTGGGTCTGCCACCGCACCTGACCGCCACCACCGGCATGGACGCTTTGGTGCATGCCATTGAATCCTATGTGGGAATCCGCGCCTCGGTGTTCACCGATACCCTTAATCTGCAGGCCATTACCATGATCGCCCATAACCTGCGAAAGGCCTATGCCCACGGACAAAACACCGCCGCCCGGGAGGCCATGCTGAACGCAAGCTGCCTGGCCGGAATGGCTTTTTGCAACACCCAGAACGGTCTGGACCATGCCATGGCGCTGGCCATCGGAAGCAAATACCACCTGCCCCACGGCCTGGCTACCGCCTTTATCCTCCCCTGGGTCATGGAATTCAACTGCATTGCCAACCCGGATAAATTCATGAATATTGCAGCGGCATTTGGTGAAGACATCGAGGACATGCCGGTTCACGAGGCGGCCCTGTTGTCGGTCAAAGCCGTAAAGGACCTGCTCCATGATCTGAACATCAGCTGTAAACTAAGGGATTATGGCGCCGATGCCGTGCATTTTGAGGGGATCGCCAAAGCTGCTTTGAGCGCCGGTCAACTCATCAGCAACAATCCCCGGCAGGTGACCGAGCAGGATGTGGTCAAGATACTCAAAATCAATCTGTAAAGTATCCAATGGAGTGAGCAAACCGGCAGGATGGCGCCGTATTTTGGTGGATATGTGCTGGCGGATACAACGCAGTAGACGGGCCAAAGGACAAGTCAGATTGTGTATTTTTTTTGCCGAAGCCCTAAGACCAATAAGCGCCGCGTAGGCGCCATAAGTCTTTAT
>JABGPV010000442.1 GCA_018644785.1 Deltaproteobacteria bacterium
GGATCTTGAATTGATTTTCTCCATGCTGGGGGAGGCGGCTACGACGGAGATAACGCGGGTGGATGATGCAACGGGTTTTCAGGAAAACAAGCGTGCCGCTCGCAAGGGTGGAGAGGTTGCAGGGACGGCGAGAAAAGACCTGGAACGAAAGACCCGCAAAAAGGTTGTCTCCTCCGGGAACTATATAGACATCCCTCAGAAGGAACAGAAACAGTTGAATGAGAAGGGGTCGTGACAGATGACTTACACCGAAGACGATCTCCTTCCCCTATCCGGCCTCCAGCACCTGGCGTTTTGTGAGCGCCAGTGCGCCCTGATCCATATTGAGCAGGCATGGGCCGAAAACCTCTTCACAGCCGAAGGCAGGGTTATGCATGAACGGGTCCATAAGGAGGACAGGGAATCCAGGGGGGATATCCGGGTTGAATACGGCATGCCCCTGCGCTCGCTTCGCTTGGGATTGATCGCCAAGGCAGACGTGGTGGAGTTTCATCGAGACAAGGAACCATCCGGCGGAAAGTGGCGGCCCTTTCCGGTGGAATATAAACGCGGCAGGCCCAAGAAAGACAATGTGGACAAAGTTCAACTCTGTGCGCAGGCCCTCTGCCTCGAAGAGATGCTGGGCGTGGAAGTCCCCTCGGGCGCCCTTTTCTATGGCAAGACCCGGCATCGGCAGGATGTGGATTTTGACGCTGATTTAAGATCTGAGACAGAGGATACGGCCGAACGGTTTCACGTTCTTTTAGAAGGGGGCAAGACGCCCAAACCCGCCTATGGCAAAAAGTGCAATAGCTGCTCCATGAAACACCTTTGTCTTCCGAAAACCGTTGAAAAGGGGAAGTCGATAGACCGATATCTTATGAATGCGATGGGTGAATTATGAAAAAACACCTGAACACGTTATTTGTCACCACCCAGGGCGCCTACCTTTCAAAAGAAGGGGAAACAGTGCTGGTCCGGGTGAAAAAGGAAACCCGGCTACGTGTGCCCATTCATACATTGGGTGGAATTGTGTGCTTCGGGAATGTCCTTTGCAGCCCCTTCTTAATGGGATTTTGTGCGGAAAAGGATGTAGCCGTCAGTTTCCTGACAGAGTATGGGCGTTTTTTAGCCAGGGTGCAGGGGCCGGTATCCGGTAATGTTCTGCTGAGGCGGGAACAATATCGCCGGGCCGATGATATGGATGCTTCGGCTCGGATGGCCAGGTCGATTTTGATAGGGAAAGTGGCCAATTGCCGAACCGTACTGCGAAGGGGTTTGAGAGATCACGCTGCAAAAATGAACAACAGCGCAGTTAAAGAGGCTGTAACGAGGCTGGGCAACTCGTTGGACAATCTTCAGACCGGTTTACCCCTGAATAGCCTGCGTGGTGTTGAGGGCGAAGCGGCCCATGTATATTTCAGGGTTTTTGACCATCTGATTGTTGCTCAGAAAGACGCTTTCATTTTCAGAGAACGGAATCGCCGGCCGCCGCTTGATCGCGTCAATTGCCTGTTGTCATTCATCTATACCCTCTTAATGCATGACGTTCGGTCCGCACTTGAGACGGTTGGGTTGGATCCGTCTGTAGGCTTTCTACACCGGGATCGCCCCGGGCGCCCGGGATTAGCCCTTGACATCATGGAAGAATTCCGACCATTCTTGGCGGATCGTCTGGTTCTTTCATTGATAAACCTGAACCAGGTCCAGGAGAGTGGTTTCACGGAAAGTGAAGCCGGAGCCGTTTTGATGGATGATGATACCCGAAAATCCGTGCTGGTTGCTTATCAGAAGCGAAAGCAGGATGAGATCTTTCATCCTTTTATCGAGGAGAAAGTTACCGTTGGGCTTTTATTTCATATGCAGGCTTTGCTGTTAGCCCGATATCTCAGGGGGGATCTGGACGGTTACCCCTGCTTTATTTGGAAATAGGGGAATGGTATGCTGGTAGTTGTGAGTTACGATGTTTCAACCGTTACGCCGAAAGGGCAGCGTCGCTTGCGGAGGGTCGCGAAAACTTGTAAAGACTATGGGCAGCGGGTTCAATACTCGGTTTTTGAGTGCGCTGTTGATCCCGCACAATGGACAAGGTTTCGACAGAAATTAATTGATGAGATTGATCCGGAAAAAGACAGCCTTCGCTTCTACTTCCTTGGGGCGAATTGGCGGCGTAGGGTGGAACATATCGGAGCTAAGAAAATCAATGATCCTGAAGGCCCCTTGATTGTTTAATTGCTTGGCGCGAACCTGATGTTCAGATTTTTCAAGGCCACATTAAGTGATTGTAAATACACATGCTTTTGGCCGTTTGAGTGATTTGGTTTCGCATTTTAAATTTTGGCATTAATTTCAATAGGTTATGCCATTGCAAAATTTGGGAAACACGTTGATAAGGAAGGAGAAGCGGGGATTCGCGGAAAGAACCCTGAAAAAGCTTTAAATCCAGCGACTTCTGCCGCTGGAGTCGCCCCCCATGCGGGGGCGTGGATTGAAACAGAGTATCCCGCAGCAATGGCCGCGCGTGCTCCAGTCGCCCCCCATGCGGGGGCGTGGATTGAAACGGGATCAACCACACTACAAGATGCGGTTGACAGTGTCGCCCCCCATGCGGGGGCGTGGATTGAAACAAAGTCCCGGACCTCCGCAGTTGTGCTGTGGCCGGTCGCCCCCCATGCGGGGGCGTGGATTGAAACATTCTAATACTGCCATAGTTGATCAAGAGCCTATCGTCGCCCCCCATGCGGGGGCGTGGATTGAAACTAGCATTCAGTGGGATGATAAAGTGGAATGATGAGTCGCCCCCCATGCGGGGGCGTGGATTGAAACGCTTTCCATGGTGCGTTTTGCCGCCTGGCCGCCGTCGCCCCCCATGCGGGGGCGTGGATTGAAACAGAGTGTAAGTGCCAGGCGCCCGGATCCGCCGGGGTCGCCCCCCATGCGGGGGCGTGGATTGAAACTAGCCAGGAGGTGGTGGGTGGTGCATCGAGGGCCGGTCGCCCCCCATGCGGGGGCGTGGATTGAAACTCCTTACGCCGGCGCATTCGCCGTTATTGTCCAAGTCGCCCCCCATGCGGGGGCGTGGATTGAAACTTTGTCTTTACCCTCACTTCCAAAAACACCCCCGTCGCCCCCCATGCGGGGGCGTGGATTGAAACTAGATGAAATTGACAGTGGAAACCCAAACGTGTTGGTCGCCCCCCATGCGGGGGCGTGGATTGAAACCCACCCCACACGCTCCATGTACCCCTTGCCCCCAGTCGCCCCCCATGCGGGGGCGTGGATTGAAACTTGAGAAGGGCCGTAGCTCCCCCGGGCTTACCCTTGTCGCCC
>JABGPV010000443.1 GCA_018644785.1 Deltaproteobacteria bacterium
CCTGAAAAACGGATGGCCCTTTTAGGGCAGTTTTCCGCGCACAGGCCGCACTGGCAACACAAGGTGTAGTCATAGGTGAATTTTGAGGGGCCTTTGGGAGCCTTATGAGCCGTTTTGTTTTCGTCTGGGGCAACATCTACAGGTTTCGGCGCCTTTTTCCTGAGCACTGAAATTGCCCCCGTGGGGCAGGTGGAGGCACAGGTCATGCACGCAATACAAAGGGGGCTAGCCGGGTCCTCCGGGTGGGGAACCAGCTCAATGGGGCCCCTGAAGGTCGCCAGATTGTCCACGCAGGCTCTCGGGTAATGGACCGTTACCTGTTTTGAGAAGAAAAAGGCACCGGTGATCCTGAGCCCTTTCACCAAACTCCAGAGTCCCAGAACATCCTCGCCCATTTTTCTCAGTGCATTCATGAATGATTTTCTTAAAAAAGTTTCATGACCAGAGCCGTACCCAGGAGGTTCAAAAGGCTCAAGGGCAACAGCCATTTCCAGTTCAGGTTGAGCAGCTGGTCAAAGCGGAGACGGGGAAAGGTCCACCGGAACCACATCATGACCAGCAGGAGCACGTACATCTTGGCCAGGAACCACCAGAAACCAGGCAGAAAAGGCCCCTGCCAGCCCCCCAGAAAAAGGGCCGTGCAGACGCTGCAGACCACGATCATGTTGGTGTATTCCGCCAGGAAAAAGAGCCCGAACCCCATGCCCGAGTATTCCGTATGAAAACCGGCGGTGAGTTCGCTTTCCGCTTCCGGCAGATCAAAGGGGTTACGGTTGGTCTCGGCGACCGCGCACACAAAGTAAATGAAAAAGGCCAGGGGCTGGGTCATGATGTTCCAGTGCCATGGGTACGGCCCCTGTTGCGCCACCATCTCCGAGAGGTTCAGGGTACCACTGGTAAAGGTCACAGCCAGGACCGCCAGCAGCAAGGGGATTTCATACCCTACGGCCTGGGCCACGGATCGTGCCGCTCCCAGCATGGCCCATTTGTTGTCGGAACCCCACCCGGCCAGGCAGAGGGCCAGCACGTTGATGCCTGAAAATGCCAGAATCAACAGCAGTCCCAGGTTTACCTCAAATCCGGTGAGGATCGGTCCGAAGGGGATAGGGAGCAGCAACAGCAAGGTCGGTGCAAAAGCGGCGATGGGTGCCAGCCAGAACAGGACGGGGTCCGCCCCGTCAGGTTTGAGCGGCTGTTTTGAGAGGAGTTTAACGGCATCCGCAACGGTTTGGAGCATGCCGTGAGGACCTACTTCAAAAGGCCCCGGCCGCCGGTGAACATGACCTGCCACTTTCCGTTCCAGATAGACCAGGAAGATCACGCTGGCAGCCACAAACAATGCGGTGGCCACCACCGCAACGATCATCCGTATCAGTTGAATCTCATCGAAGGACATGCCGTGTTTTTTTACCCTTTTACGAAATTAATGCAATTGTTAGACAAAACTCAGTCATTTACCTCATCATTCCAAGGATTGATAATGGGCAATTTACTTGTTTGAAAGTCCTTTTCATTCCTTGTCACCAAGACAAGATTATAAGTATAGGATGTAGCAGCAATAAGGCTGTCTATTGAAGACATGGGCATCCCTTCATTTTCAGCTTTTCCTTGCATTACGCCCCAATTCTCGGCAACAGTAATATCAATGGGATAAATACGATCTTTGTAATTCTCTATTAGGGTATTAAGCCAATCTGTCAATCTTTCTTTCTTTTTCGATTCAGGGAGTTTTGTCAATCCTTTTCGGATTTCACCGATGGTAAGGGAACATAAAAACAACCGTTCTGATGGGATACTATTTATCCACGTAATTACCCTTGAACTGGGGGCAGGTTTCACAATCTCTGATATTACACAAGTATCCAGTAAATAATTCACAGTTCGATACTCCTTGGGTAATCTTGCCGTCTTTCGATTTCAAAATCTTCGTCCATTTTGGGACAGTTTAATAAAAACTCCTTAAAACTTGGTTTATTAGAAACTAGATCCTCATAATCCTTTGCAGAAAGGACAACAACGGCCTTTTCTCCTCGACGTGTTACATACTGCGGCCCTGCCTTCAGCGCATCATCTACAACCTTACTGAATTGAGCTTTGGCATCTTGCAATTTCCAGATTGCTTTCATAATTCACCTCCCCATTGCAAATATCTAGTCAGACTAGTCTGGATATGTATAATTGTCAATACGTTTCCTGTTCCTCCAGTTGGCGCAATGTTTCTTCAAAAACAAACTTAACATCCGCCTTTATAAGACTTTCAATTATTGCGCTCAGATCTGCGCCTGTTGTTTTTTTGCCGTTGGTATGCATTTCTCAATTCCAAAATACCACGTACGGCGTTATCATTTGCCTTTAGGCGCTCTTCCGGCGACATCCTAAGGAACATTGCAACCAATCCTTTGTCAACACCTGGACTATTCTTAACTTTCATTTTCTCGGCCATAAAGAACCTATTTGTTAATAGCTTTCATAACGTGCGAATCACGGGCGGACGGTAGATGGTCCCCCGTCGACTTTGATCTGGGGAACAATTTAGTCAGCGGTTCGGATTTTTGCGTTCCCTGAATTTGATTAGCTTTTTTCTTCAACCTTCATATGTTTCTTTGTATGCCTTTTTCAGATCCACATATAATTCATGTAACTTGATATATCCCTCATCGTTTTTATCCGGGTATTCTTTTTCATCGTTCAGTGTCATATCCAACACATCTAGAATACAATCCAAATCCCAACTATAAAATGAAATTGGTCTTGTGCCTTTGTATTTTTCAATTTTTCTATCCAATCCAAAAGCTTCACACATTTGCCACGTGTGTTTTTGTAGTTCTTTTAACTGTCTTCCAGATATTTTACGCTTTATAGGTATATCGTTCTTTCCAGGTTTCATACAGTTCCCTTACTTCGATTTCGGGATTCCGGGACATCCTTAAATTATTACATAACTTTATTTCAGCGTGTTGATAATTGATTCTGGAATCATTTCTTTCAACGTCGATACTAATTCTTGATAATCAGTACCATGCAAACCAAATTCAATTTCAATATCTCGACACTGCTCTTTCCCGTATGAAAGGCTCAGTTTATTTCTGGAAAGTGACGCTGATTCAGCCTTACAGTGTTCTAAAAGTTCTTCATTATGGCTCTCAAAGTGGCAAATACCACCATCAGGGAACTCGAATTGTCTTTGAATCATGAAATATGGTTCATCTTCATATCGAAACGTCAACCGAAAATTGACCCCTTGCGACAACCGAATTTTGACCCCTCTATGATTTAAATGTTAGCTTTCCC
>JABGPV010000444.1 GCA_018644785.1 Deltaproteobacteria bacterium
GACAGGGTTGTTTGAGGGAGAGTGTATTTTGTCCGTGTCAGGGAGAGAAAATCCAGTTCTCCGTTTATTCCTGTGGCAATGTGCTTTGCCAGCAGAAGGCTCTGGTTGAATCCGCGTTCCCGAAGCCGTTTGAGGTGAAGCGGAACGGGCATGGTTAAAAATGGCCCCAGGGGCATGAAACGCGTTTTCACAAATTCGACCAGAAGGGGGCCCAATGAATTTACCACAAAGGTTTTCTGTTCGTACTTGAGCCTGTGAATGGCTTCCAGAACGGGCCCTTCGTATCGATATGGGGCGTAAGCTGCCTGAAAAAAGGGTTTTGCTCGAAGGCAATCTTCGCAAGGGTGATTTTCGATTCTGTCCGAGTCAAAGGGTATGCCGCAGATGGTGCAGAAAGGGGCATTGATGGGGCTGAAGCCTGAGGTGCATTCCTGGCATATTGAATTCGGAGAATCTCCCGCATCAAAGGGCGCCCGCCACAGAAAGTCTCCACAGATAACGCACCGCGGTGGATAGATGATTTGAGTAAGCTGTTTTATAGGGTTCACTTTTTGGTGGTTCCACCGGTTGGGGATTCTTGTACGAAGTCTTCAAAAGAACAGTCTCGATTGATTCCCCGGCACGCCAGTTTGGCAATGTCCCATGTCTCCCGGTCCGCTACATTTGCGGGGAAGAAGGGCCAGAGTTCGCAACGGGCGGGTTTCACGGAGTGAATGTTACACCCGTTTTCTTTTTTGAAAAAAATGCAGAAATTATTCGCCCCCACTCTGGCATAGATCCGGCCATGGCGTTCTTCGGTGTATCCGGTCAAAAAATCTTCAAGTTTCAGGCCCAGGTATTCAGCAATCCTTTTCTGTTCTTCTACTTCCATGAAGATGCCGCCTTCACCATAGCAGCACTCCCCACACATTTTACAGTCAAAGGCTTTCATTGTCCATCCCTTCCCGGGGTTTCATTAAGCGTTGTAAATGTCATTCGATGTTTTTTTGAGCATCCGCTCCAGGTTCCAGTCCACCAGCAGTCTGAGACGGGCATCCACTCCTTTTTTTCTGTAAATAACATGGCCGTTCTGAAGTCCATATTGAAACAGGTCCCGGGTGGCTTCAACGTCATGACGGCAATATTGGGTCAGCTTGTCCATTTCACCCTGACGGAACCATTCCACCGCCTGAAGGCCGTGGGCGGTTTTTCCCCTGCCGAGGGTTTCCGTGGCCAGGTGATCCAGTCCCAGCCTGAAACCCAGCCGTTCATAAATATCCGCCAGGATGTCGAAAGTGGGAAGCGTTTTGAGATCCTGCTCCGTATAGGCGCCCAGAACCTTGTAATCAAATCCGCTGATATTGAACCCCACGATCAGATCTCCCTTTTTAAGATGATGCAGAAGATCGTCGATGCGGTCTTCTTCAAAATTCAGGAAACGGTTTTCCAAATTGTCAAAGAGAACCGCTACCGAAATTCTCATGAGGTGACTGTTGTGCCATCCCCCCACATCCTGAGCGGTTTTCTGGGTTTCAAGATCAAAATAGAGTATCCGGGGGGCTTCGGATTTTTCTTTGTCTGCTTTTTCCTTACTGAGAACGGGTGCGGGTGCTTCCTCGCCGGTATCGTCGGACATGTCGCTAAACGGAATGTGCCCCAGAAGGCCTTCAAGGATCAATTGGGCCGCCCTTTTGTCAAGAGGTTTGTTGCCGTTGCCGCACTTGGGGGAATGGATGCAGGACGGACACCCGTCCTCGCACTCACAGCTTTTAATAAGCTCCCAGGTTTTCTCGAGTAGTTCCAGGATGGTTTCAAATCCCCGCTGGGCAAGCCCTACTCCGCCGGGATAGGCGTCGTAGATGAAGATGGCGGATTTACCCACCTGGGGGTGGTGAGGGTAGCAGATGCCCCCGATGTCGTTTCGATCACAGAGGGCAAAGAGGGGGAAGATGCCGATGGCGGCGTGTTCGATGGCATGGATGCCACCCATGAAGTGAAGTCCCTTTCTCTCTATAAATCGTTTTAGGATTGGTTCGATTTCCACCCAGAAACCCGAGGTTTCAAAAATCTGCGGCGGTAAATCTTCCAGAGGAAAGACCCCCATGAGTCCCTGTCCGGGCAGGGACCGCTTTTCGTAACCGGTGATGATTTCGGTTACCTTGAGGATCCCCTCCCGTACGATGAATTGTCCCCTCGGCCTGCTTTGATGTACCTTGATGATTTCCGTTTCCTTCTCACTGCGGGCCCTTGTAAAATACTTCAATTTCGATTGGTGAACCACCACATCTTTCTTGTCCAGAAACAGGTGTTCCACCTCATATTGACGGGCCCGGTGCAGGTAGATGGCGCCGGGATGGCATTCCTTGAATGCCTTGAACCCGTCAACGGTTCCGATGGCCTGGCCGGTTTCGCGTTCAAAAATGGTAAAGGTTTCTCCGGAGGACCGGATGTTGACGGACAGCTGGGGATTTCGCCTGGTGGAAAACCACATGGGATCTCCTTCGGCGGTTCGGCTCAAGAGCCCCTCCGTTTCCAGCTGGTCCAGGAGCGTAAACAGATCCTGGGGCCAGAAGCCTTCGTCCTCGCGGGTCAGGGGCAACTCCGCCGCGGCGCACACCAGGTGGCTTTTGACTACGTACGGGTTGTTGGGGTCGAGGATGGCAGCCTCAAAGGAGCGTTCGAACAGTTCATGGGGATGTTTCATGAAATACTGGTCCAGGGCATCCGGTTTTGCCACCAGGAGGATCATGGATTCCCTGCCCGATCGGCCCACACGGCCGCCCCGTTGCCAGGTGTTGATGATAGTGCCCGGATATCCCACCAACAGACAAATATCTAAGTATCCGATGTCGATGCCCAGTTCCAAAGCACTGGTGGATACCACCCCCATAAGATCTCCCCGTGCCAGCCGCCGTTCAATGCGTCGTCTTTCCTCAGGCAGAAACCCCGCTCGATAGGAGCTGATTTTATGGCGAATGGCGGGGTTGAGCTGGCTTACCCAGAGATGAATGAGTTCCGTGACCTTTCTGGCCTGGGCAAAGACAATGGTGCGGAATCCTTTACGGACGCATTCGGTGAAGAGCCTGGCAGAGGAGAAATTGGGGCTCCCCTCGGGATTCAGGAAAACCACGTGCTGCCCGGATTTCGGAGCGCCGGTGGATTGGACCACTACAATTTCCTGTTGGATAAGATCTTTACCAAATGTTTCAGGATTGGCAACGGTGGCGGAGAGAAGCACAAATTGGGGATCGGCGCCATAATAACGGCACAGCCGTCGCAGTCGTCTGATGATCTGGCTCAGGTGGCTTCCG
>JABGPV010000445.1 GCA_018644785.1 Deltaproteobacteria bacterium
CATCTACATGGGAGATATCGGCCTCAAGGTCCTGGCCGTGATCATACTGGGAGGGTTGGACAGCATCGGGGGCGCCATCATCGGTGGGTTCATCATCGGCATCCTGGAAAACCTGACAGGTCTCTACATCGACCCACTGGTGGGCGGCGGCGCAAAGGCCGTCGCGCCCTTTTTCATTCTGGTCATCATCCTGATGATCCGCCCTTATGGTCTGTTCGGCAAGAAGATTATTGAGAGGGTGTAGGACTCATAATAAACAACCTTAATCGGGACGGAACCATGAGATGTGGGGACTTTAGAGAAACGTACATCAAAGATGAAGAAATTTTTCAATCCCTGTTTGTCAAATGGTGCCTGGCCCTTTTCTTTGGGTTTCTTCTGATCTTCCCCTTTGTGGCCAACGCTTATCTGCTGTATGTGGCCAACATGATCGGTTTCGCGGTGATTGCCGCCGTAGGCCTCAACATCCTCACGGGGTTTACCGGGCAAATTTCCCTCGGGCACGCGGCCTTTGCCGGCGTAGGCGGCTACACTTCCGCGATTTTGGTCACCCAATTGGGGTTTTCTTTCTGGTTAGCCCTCCCTTGCGCCGGCATCATGGCCGCCATTTCGGGGCTCATCATCGGCATCCCGTCCCTTCGGGTCAAGGGGCTCTATCTCTGCATTGCCACCCTGGCCGCCCAGTTTATCTTTGAATTCATCTTTGTTCACTGGGAAAGCCTGACCCATGGGATTCGCGGCATCAACGTGCCGCCCCCTTCCATCGGAAGCTTTCTCATCAACACGGAAAAACGGTTCTATTTTGTCACGCTCTTTGTGGTGATACTTGCCGTTGGATATGCCCGTAACCTGGTTCGCAGCCGTGTGGGACGTGCCTTTGTGGCCATCAGGGACCGCGACCTGGCCGCTGAGATCATCGGCATCAACCTCTTTCGGTATAAACTGACCGCCTTTGCCATCTCATCTTTCTATGCGGGCATTGCCGGCGCCCTGTGGGTGGGCTTCATCCGCATCGTCACGCCGGAACACTTTCCCTTCCAGCTGTCGGTGCAGTACCTGGCCATGGTCATTGTGGGGGGAATGGGAAGCGTGCTGGGATCCATCTCCGGCGCCATCTTCATGACCCTTATCCCTGAATTACTCAATGTTTTGAGCAGCAGCCTGACCAGTGTCTTTGCGGGAGCAGCCCACTTCTTCATCCCCTTTAAAGAGGTGGTTTTCGGGGGTATGATCGTATTGTTTCTTATTTTTGAACCCCGCGGCCTGGCGGAAATCTGGCGACGTATCAAGGCTTTTTTTCTGCTGTGGCCTTTTTCATACTGACATCTCAAAAAGAAAAGGGAGGTGATGCCGTTCAGCCCGATTTTATATCAATGTCCGTTTTTATAGGAAACAGGCACCCGATCCAGGGGCCCCATCAGAAATTTGAGGAGGAGACGACCATGAAAAAAAATGTTTTTGCATCATTGGGACTGGCAGCTCTGGGAATTCTTTTCATAATGAGTTTTGCACCAACCGCTTTTTCAGCCGATGAAATCAAGATCGGGGCCGTTCAGCCGGTAACCGGTCGATTTGCCTTTGCGGGGGTCCACATCAATGCGGGTCTGGAAGATGCGCTGATGATGGCCAACGCTGAAGGGGGCATCAACGGGAAGAAAATCAAATATATCATGGAAGACGGCACCTACAAGGTGGATGTGGCCGTAGCCGCGTTCAAGCGGATCATGGCCCGGGATAACCCGGTGGCCATGTACGGCGAAAGCACGGCGCTCGGCAAGGCCATGGCCCCTGAAATCAAGGATCGATACAAGATCCTGTATAGTTCCACCTCCTTTTCCAGCGAGCTGGCCGATACGGCCAAAAACCCCTTTATGTTCGTACCCGGCCCCACCTACAGCGACATGTTCGGGATCCTGCTTCAATACATCGCCAAGGAAAAGCCCGGCGCCAATGTGGCCTTTTTCTACAGCGACACCGCATTCGGAAAAGACCCGGTCCCCTATGGCCGGAAAATGTGCAAAAAGCTGGGACTCAACCTGGTGGCGGAAGAAGTGGCCAAGGTGGGAGGTGTTGACATTACCAGCCAGGTGCTGGATCTGAAACGGAAAAAGGCGGAGTATGTTATCTTTCAGGGGTTTGTACTCTCCCCCATACCGGCGGTCCTGAAGCAGGCGAAAGACTACGGGCTCAAGGCCAAATTCATGGGCACCTTCTGGGGAACCCACAAGATGCTCCTGGATAAACTGGGTCCTCTGGCCGAAGGGTACCTGGGCGTCATGCCTTATGCCTTTTACTCCCAGACGGAAATCCCCATGATCCAGAAAATCAGGGCCTGGACGGAAAAGAATTACCCCAAGATCAAATACAGGCCCACCTCCTACATGCAGGGATTTTTTACGGGCCTGGTGTTTGTAGAATGCCTGAAGCGGGCCGATAAAGCCGGCGAACTGAATGGACCGGGTCTGGCCAAGGCGCTTCAGACCCTCAAAAACATTGACACCGGCGGACTCATGTGCCCCTACACGGTCATTGACAACAAAATTCCCTACGGAAGGGTTTACAAGGCGAACATAAAGAAGAAAATCTTTGAGCCCGTTTCCGACTGGATTAAAACCAATTAAACCGCAGAATAATGAACAGGGAATATCGAATGTCGAAGGTTTTCCAATGACCACTTCTTCGGTTCGACATTCCTTGTTCGAAATTCCATATTCGCTTTATTACTGATAGGTTCAACCCCATGACCGACTTCATCACCATGCCCATGCTGCTGAAGCGGAATGCCGACCGTCTGGGAGATACCCGGGTGGCCATCCGTGAAAAGGAGTTCGGCATCTGGCAGCCCGTCACCTGGAAAGGGTATTTTGAAAATGTGCGGGATTTCGCCCTGGGACTCCACCAGCTGGGATTCAAACGTGAGGATAAGCTCTCATATGCCGGCGACAACCGGCCGGAAGGGCTCTATTCGGAACTGGCGGTTCAAGCTTTAGGCGGCGCCATCGTGGGCATCTATCCGGACAGCCACCTGGACCAGGTGGAATACATCATCAACCACTCCGACTCCATTTTCGTGGTGGCCGGCGACCAGGAGCAGACGGACAAACTCCTGGACGTCAAGGACAAGTGCCCCAATATCATCAAAATTATCGTAGATGACCCCAAAGGGATGCGGCGCTATGATGAGCCCCTGCTCGCCTATTTCAAAGACATCCAGAAAATGGGCCGGGAAGTGCACGAAAAAGAGCCCCATCTTTTTGATGAAATGATTCAAAAAGTGGGGC
>JABGPV010000446.1 GCA_018644785.1 Deltaproteobacteria bacterium
AACTGGGTTACAAGAGACCTGGGGATTTGCGTAAAAATTACGCCAGATTCTATTGGGACGTGGTCAGCCCCCTCATCCAGGACGCGTTGCGGTACCTACGTTTAACCCAAGACGGAAAGCAGTGGATTTCAACCCTTTATTCCCATGTGTTCACATCAGAACACGATGGGCAGGAACAACGAACTTATTCTTGATGTAGTCCTAAAGGTTTCATGTTAACAACATAGATTCCCAGGCTCACAAGAATTAAAGAAACCGACAACTTCCATGTTAAGGGTTCATGGAGAAAAACCACGCACGAAATTGTGGCAAATACCGGGGTCAGAAAAGTGAAAGCGCTCAATCTGCTGACAGGGTATTCATGCACCAGGTAAAACCAGAGGAGGTAGCTCACGAAAGCCACAACGATCCCTTGAAACACCACTGACAAAACGATCACGCCATTCAGATGATCGATAGGCGTTTCTTTCAAAAAAACGCTGATCAGAAAAAGGATCGGGATGGAAAAAAGCGTCTGATAAAAGAGAGTATTGTGAAAGGAAACCGATCCCACGAGACGTCGTTTGATATAAATGGTGGTTAATGCCCACAGGGCTGCCGCTGAAAATGCCAGAAGATCGCCCACCAGACCTGTCCAGGTCGGTGCTCCGATGTTTTTGCTGAGCAGAACAATGATGCCGATAAATGCCAGAATGAGTCCGGTGCTCTTGTAGACCGTAAGACGATCACCCTTTAGAAAAAAATGAGCCCCCACAGCGTGAAAAAATGGCGTCGCATATAAAAGAATCCAGGCGGAAGATGCCGTAGTGTACAGCAGGGAAGCATACAAACAGGCAAATTCGGTCCCAAACAAAAACCCCACCACCACACCATCCGATAGGTTGGAAGGAAAAAGTGGGACCTTTTTCACCCGCATCCAGATCACCAGTGCGATGACAGCAATCACGGAACGAACGCCGGCACAAAAAACGGGAGCAATTCCCTCATTGCTCACCTTGATGGTCACAGCGTTGAAACCCCACAGCATGCACAGGCCCGTCAGGATCGCAACAGCCTTTAAATCCAGAACCTCTTTTACGTCAGGCGAATTCAAAGGACGCTACTCCCACCGCCCGTCATCTCTTCGCCTTAAATCCGTGTAGCCCACCCTCCCCTGATCATTGATGAACGAATTCAGCAGCCAGCTCACCACGCTGATAATAAAACCGCCGAAAACCGCCGACCAGAACCCGTGTACCACAAAGCCGGAGATAACACCTGAAGCCATCTTGAGCAAAATCGCATTGATGATGAACGTAAAAAAACCGAGTGTCAGGATATTGATCGGCAGGGTCAAAATCAATAGAATGGGCCTGAAAAAAACGTTCAGGACACCCAAAATAGCCGCCGCAAAAAGAGCGCTGAAAAATCCATTGACCTCTATACCCTGAATAAGATAAGACGCAACCATTATCGCCGCTGTAAGAATCAACCACCTGACCAGAAGTCCCATGTGCTTCACTCCTTGAGTCCGAATACTTTATGCTTCAACAATTTGAAGCGAATATGGTATTCTAACAAAATGCTTTAAGCTGCATCAATGAAATAATGATTTAGGGACCATCGGAGGACGGAACATGGATTCTCGGCTTGAAAAATGCACGGATCGGGGAATTTTTCCCTTGAAAAATAAACGCCATTAAACAATGATATCCGGTGACGCTCAGGAAAGCATTTCAAGGAGGATTTTATGTTACGAATCGGTTTTGTGGGTTGGCGCGGCATGGTGGGTTCCGTTCTCATGGGTCGCATGCGAGAGGCAGAAGATTTCAAGGGCTTTGAGCCCATATTTTTCAGTACGTCCGATGTGGGCGGCAAGGGGCCGGAAACAGGCCTCAATGCACCGCCCTTGAAGGATGCCTATGATATTGGGAGTCTTTCCTCCCTGGATGTCATTGTAACCTGCCAGGGCGGAGGCTACACCCAGAAAGTCCATCCGGAACTCATCAAAAGCGGCTGGAAAGGCTACTGGATTGATTCGGCTTCAACCCTCAGGCTCAATGACGACAGCATTATCGTTCTTGATCCGGTCAATCGATCGGTCATCGACGACGGGCTTACCGCCGGGATCAAAACCTATGTGGGGGGCAACTGCACGGTCAGCCTCATGCTCATGGCCCTGTCCGGCCTTTTTGCCGGGAACCATATTGAATGGATTTCCGCCATGACTTATCAGGCCGCTTCGGGTGGGGGCGCCAAGAACATGAAGGAACTCATCGCCCAGATGGGGATCCTGGGCAATGTGGCCAAAAGCCTGGTGGACGACCCCAAGTCCTCGGCCATTGTAGTCGATGAGATGGTCACCGCGGCCATGCGAGATACCGGTTTCCCCACGGAAAACTTTCTGGCGCCCCTTGCCGGAAGCCTCTTGCCGTGGATTGATGTCCCAATGGAATCAGGACAGAGCCGGGAAGAGTGGAAAGGTTTTGTGGAGACCCATAAAATACTTCAAACCGAGACGCCCATTCCCATCGACGGCGTGTGCGTGCGCGTGGGAGCCATGCGCTGTCATAGCCAGGGGCTGACCATCAAACTGAAAAACGACATTGCGTTGAATGAGATCGAAGACATCCTGAAAAATGGAAACGAGTGGGTCACCCTGGTCCCCAACGATAAGACATTAACACTCAACAAACTGACGCCTGCAGCCGTCAACGGGACCCTCAATGTACCGGTGGGAAGACTTCGAAAAATGCTGATGGGACCGGAATACCTGGCCGCCTTCACCGTAGGGGACCAACTCCTCTGGGGCGCTGCTGAACCTGTCAGGAGGATACTGAACATTATTATGGAGCATATTTCCTGAATTTGAAAAGGTTAAGGGTTTTCATCCGCAAAGAAACACGCGGCTATATATTGACAAAATTGCCGACCATCGTTATGATGGCGCGAATATTCTTGTGGAAGTGGTAAGCTCACTGGTGGGGCTCCCGGACTTCAAATCCGGTGTATCGGGCTAAACCCTCGATAGGTGGGTTCGATTCCCATGCACTTCCGCCATATGAAAACTATAAAGCCTTACAATTTCAACAACTTGTAAGGCTTTATTTTTTGGCATTTCCGGCAAGGGTAACATTTTGGGTAACACTTAGGAAAAACACCTCCATCCGTTTAATAGCTTCGTGCTGATCCTCAAGATTGATCTTGTTGTAACGATCATCCATGTCCTTTGGACTGTGCCCGGTTATCGACATCCGGACGGATTTTGAAACACCGGCCTTTCTCATGTTTGTG
>JABGPV010000447.1 GCA_018644785.1 Deltaproteobacteria bacterium
AACCTTCTTTCAGCGGCTTGAAAGGATACTCGGCCCCACTCATTTTACTCTGGTAGATGGGACATTTGACAGCATTGACCAGTTCCATGTGCCCCGCCACAAAATCCGCGTGGGAATGGCTCAGATAGACCCCGATGATTTTGGCCCCTTCCTTTTCAGCCATATCCAAAAAGAAAGAAATATCCCGACAGGGGTCCACCACCAGGGCTTTTCCTTCGCTGATCAGCATATAGGAATAGATGGACAATACCGGCAATTCCATCTGGATCAGCTTAAAGCCGGGGAATGCGTAGGTATCGACCACGTGATATTTGGAAGCATCCGCACCATGCGCAGCGGACTCGGAATCCTTAATTTCTGATCCCCATGCGCCAGTGTTTAACATAAAACAGAGCGAAAACAGCAAAAGCAGCGTACCCAACGCCAAGGTTCCTCTTTTTTTCATCGCACCACCTCCAACATTTTAGTCCCTTATCACCTGGTTTTCTGTCACAAAAAACAAGAAGTTCATTGACTGAAAAACCTAAAACTTTAAACTTAAAACTTTAAACTTTAAATTTAGAACTGCGGCTTGCCGCTTTAGAAAGCTTCCTCGACCTTCCAGGCTTTCCATACATTCCCAACAAGGTCAGGTCCCGGAAGGCTTGGATCTGCCGAATTAACTCGCTCACATTTCGGCCCACGGGCGGGGTCAGTATCTCGATGGCCTGGATAACACCATCGGGATCGATTTCAAATGTGTTTATTCGTACTCATATCCCACAAAATTTTCGCGCCTGTTGTAACAACAACGCCTACCACAAAAGGCGCGAGCGACGTTGTCGCTGTCAATAAAAGTGACGCCCTTTATCGCCCTTGCGCCACGCGCCAAACTTTGGCCGACCGCACCGACCGTTTTCTCTATAGCCGGGTAATCCAATGTTTCCATAAGTCGTCCCTCCTTTTCCAATATTTCAGGTGTCATTGCAATTCCATTTTTTTCTCAATGAATCTCTTCCTGTAAACCATGAAAGCCGCCTCTCCTGAATGTTCCATGATTTCGTGATCGGAGTGGGCGCTTATGGCCATGGTAATCAAGGGTATCGGTATTGCACGCGGTATCATCCGGGTGATCAGGCCGATTGAAAGGGTTACGATTTGTTCCTGTATGGCCTTGGATCCCAATATGGAAACCGATTTTTTGGATACCTGGTTTTGCTCCACAGCCCTTTCGATCTTTTTCAGTATTTCAATTTCCTCCAAGGCCTTGAATTTATAATTCGAACTTCCGATGGCCACCTCCATTATTCTTAATAATATGTGTTTCTCGACCATATTATTCGGGTCATAGCCGTAACAGAATGAGATTTCCTGAATCAGGTGAAACGCTTGAAGAAGAATCGCCGTCAAATCAGCGGGCGCTGCCAGTGCCCCCGCTATTCCAGCCACCGCCCCCTGGGTCGCGCTCGCCCTCCCATGAAACTTGATATGTTTCATATTGCAGTCATCGAGCTTCTTAAGATTCACGGTGATCAGTTCTGAGAAATCCTCTATCATGATGCCGTTTTTGTGGGCCCTTTTCAGCAGTTCTTTCGAATTGACACTGTAAGTGGAGACATGCATCATCTTATTTACAGCCGCTTCAATAGCGTTTTCGAAAAGGTTGAATTTTTCAAGCCCGATCTTTTTTATGATATAGTCAATCGGTTTGGAAACACAGTCAAGGATCTTTTTTTCAATGCTCCCATGGTTCCTTTCCTCCCATTTATTGATCCTGATCAGGCTTAGTTTTTCATAGTTGGTGGGTTTCATCACAACATCTCCTTAAGGCGTGAAAATCAAGTTAAAGGTTTGAATTCACAGTTACATTTAAAGAGACACGATCCCTCGTTCTTGTAACACAGTTTGCAGCATACCGGCTGCGTCCCCTTAGTTGCTCCCCGGAATAGCCCGTAAGCGGCAAATGCCCCTAAAACCGAAGCGGTGAAATAGATCAGTATATAATCAAATCGGATCAACAGGAGCGCAGGTCCGAGATTCCGCGCCGGATTGAGACCCGCACCGGAAACCGCGGAAAAAAGAACCGTAACCATAACAATATATATTCCAATGGCGATTCCGGTGAGCTTCCCTGATTTTCCGGAAGATACAAAGGCAAATATGGCAATAATCAGCACAAAAACAATCCCAAACTCAACGAGCAGGACCAACGACAGGGAGGCATCTGCACCCGGAAGCGCCAATGTGGCGCTAAGGTTTTTCCAATCAAATACTGCAAAGGCGACCCAGGCCCCGAGAACAGCGCCCGCAAATTGCGCGGCAATATAACAAACGGCATCGATGCCGTGCATCAATCCGTTCAGCCAGAATGCAACGGTCACCGCCGGATTAAGATGCCCACCGCTTCTTTTTCCCAAAGGCGAATAGACAACAACGCATAGGCCGATCGCAAAGAAAAGCCCGATGACGAAGAATTTGATGACATCCGGGACATTTAAAAGACCGACGAGATAAATTCCCATAAGTCCTGCAAAGATATGGATTGCCGTACCTATGAATTCACAAGAATATTCCGTCCAATGCAATTTTGTTATCTCCTTTCAAATCCTTAGTAGAACAAAAACCAATCCCCCGGCCTGGATTATGGTGTAGGCGAAGATCCCGAACGGCAAAAAGGTCATGAAGTCAAATGTTGCCCTTTGCCCCTCTCTCGTTGTCAACCCCGATTTTCCCACAATCGATTGCGCCAGGGGTCCTGCGGTAGCGGCGGTGAGAAGGAAACTCGACCCGGCGCACACCGACAGGGCCAGGCCCACATAGACCGTCTCCCCCGGGACACCCCCTTTTGCGATAATCTGCTGAGCGATGGGCAGCATGGTCGCCATGCTGGGTCCGGCGGAAAATATGGCCGTAGAGATCCCGCAACAGATCATCAGGGCGCAAACAAGCATTTTGGTGTCCGTGAAATACACGGTCATGAAACCGGCAACCGAATCAAGAATTCCGGAACCCGCCATGCAGGATACCATGAGAAAAAGAGCTGTCAAAAAAAGAATGGATTCGAAATCAATCTCATGCCTGACAATCTCCTCTGCCGCTTCGTTCTTGACGACCATCAGCAACCCCACGCCAAGAAAACAGATGATGCCCGGGCTCAGTCCGATCTTCCCTGCAACAATCCACAAGCCGAACATGACACAGAAAACGCCTATCCCGGGATAAAGAATCGTTTTCTGTGTCATGTTCGGCTTGTGGATTGTTGCAGGGAAGATC
>JABGPV010000448.1 GCA_018644785.1 Deltaproteobacteria bacterium
TACGAAGTGGTGGACAACAGTATTGATGAGGCGTTGGCAGGGTTTTGTGATCAAATTGATATCAAATTAATGACGGACAACAGTGTGGTGATTCGGGACAACGGACGGGGCATTCCCGTGGACATGCACGAATCCGCCAATATGCCGGCACTGGAAGTGGTCATGACCAAACTTCATGCAGGCGGAAAATTTGACAACAAAACATATCGGGTATCCGGAGGGCTTCACGGCGTGGGCGTCTCTGTTGTAAATGCTCTTTCCGGATATCTCGAAGTTGAAGTATACCGGGACAAAAAGAAGTATTATCAACGCTACGAGCAGGGGGAAGCCGTAACACCTCTTGAAATGAGGGGTGAAAGCGCGAGAACCGGAACCAAAATACACTTCACACCGGACCCGGTGGTATTTGAAACGGTCATTTTTGATTTTGAGACATTGGCAAAAAGGATGCGTGAACTTTCTTTTTTGACAAAGGGATTGGGGATCAAAATTTTTGATGAGCGAACCGGTAAGAAGAAGGAGTTTCTATACGAAGGGGGGATTGAATCTTTTGTAGAGTATCTCAACAGAAATAAGGAGTTGCTCCATCGAAAACCTATCGTTATTTCAGGAGAAAAAAGCGGTGTATTGGTTGATATCGCTCTTCAGTATAATAACTCCTATAAGGAAAATCTCTTCACCTTTGCCAATAACATCAATACCAAAGAGGGGGGGAGCCACCTGGCAGGATTTAAATCCGCATTGACCCGGAGCATCAATTCGTACCTCAGCAATTCCCCAATGGCAAAAAACGTCAAAGAGAAACTTTCAGGGGATGATGTGAGGGAGGGTTTGACAGCGGTTGTCAGTATAAAGCTGCCGGAGCCGCAATTCGAAGGTCAGACAAAAACCAAACTCGGAAACAGTGAAGTTAAGGGTTTGGTTGAAAATCAAGTCAATGAAGGACTGGGGTCGTTTTTTGAAGAGAATCCGACCATTATAAAGGCTATTCTGGGCAAGGTCATTGACGCGGCCAGGGCCAGGGAGGCAGCTCGAAAAGCCAAGGAGCTGGCCAGAAGAAAGGGGATTTTATCGGACAACTCTCTGCCCGGAAAGTTGGCCGATTGCCAAGAAAAGGATCCCGCCCGGAGCGAGATTTTTATTGTGGAGGGAGAATCGGCTGGCGGTTCCGCAAAACAAGGTCGAAACCGAAGAACCCAGGCCATTTTACCGCTCAAAGGTAAAATCCTTAATGTGGAAAAAGCACGGTTCGATAAAATGATCGGGAGCGATGAAATTCGAACTTTGATCGCCGCTCTGGGAACGGGAATCGGGGAAAAAGACTATACGCTGGATTCCCTGCGGTATCACAAAATTATCATCATGACCGATGCGGATGTGGACGGAGCCCATATCCGCACACTTCTGCTGACATTTTTTTTCAGGCAGATGCCTGATCTCATTGAAAAAGGTTACCTGTACGTGGCGCAGCCGCCTCTTTATCGGGTTTCACGGAAAAGGAAAGACTTGTTTATCAAGGACGAGGAGAAATTTAACGATTATATTCTTGATCGAATTTCTGAAAATGAAAGGGTTGTTTTTTCAGACGGAAAGGAAACATCCGGAAAACGACTCATTAAACTCTTGAACAGGCTCGTAAAGTTTTTTGATAATATGGAGAAGCTTTCAAGAAAAGGGTTCAGTCCTAAATTTTTGGAGGCCCTTATTTCAAATGGAGTGACCACCACAAAACAATTCAAGGATAATATCTTTATGGAGGGTCTTGTTAAACGGCTCCAGATAGATGGTTTTGAGCTTACCGAACTCAAAAGAATCGAAGACGATGGCTATTATCAATTCACCGTCACCGAAACACAAAACGGCGGTAATACTTTTAACGTTGACTGGGCATTTCTGTCGTCACCAGATCTTCGCCAGCTAATATCACTTTCTGAAGATTTTCGGGAACTCAAGGCCGGCGGCTTCAGGGTTAACGGAAGCCAGGAAAAACAGAAGATAGAAGACCCGCGAAGCTTTCTCAATGATCTCATGGAAAAAGGGAAAAGGGGATTGGCCATTCAGAGATATAAGGGCTTGGGTGAAATGAACCCCGGGCAGTTGTGGACCACCACCATGGATCCTGAAAAAAGGATTCTTCTTCAGGTAAAAGTGCAAGACGTGGTGGAAGCAGATCATATTTTTACCATACTCATGGGGGATAAGGTGGAACCTAGAAGAGAGTTCATTCAGAAAAATGCCATGGAAGTTACGGAACTGGATATATAGTCGTCTTTCACGGTTGATGGTTGTTTGATTTCCATGTTTCAGTATAAAAACGAGAAGGTTAGTAGAGGCAAACCTGTGTGTTTGCCCTTATGTTTAAGTGAAAAGAAATAAATTTGGAGAAACAAAAAAATTATGCTTCAGGATGTAGAGCCCGAATTCGTTAACATTGAAGATGAGATGAAAAAATCTTATCTCGAGTATTCCATGAGCGTTATCGTGGGTCGAGCCCTTCCGGACATCAGGGATGGCTTGAAACCGGTTCATAGACGCGTACTTTTTGCCATGAATGACCTGAAGAATTTTTTCAACAGGCCATATAAAAAATCGGCAAGGGTTGTGGGTGATGTCATCGGTAAATATCATCCCCACGGGGACAGCGCCGTATACGATACCATCGTTCGCATGGCTCAGGATTTTTCCTTGAGATACTGTCTTATCGATGGTCAGGGGAACTTTGGATCTGTTGACGGGGATCCCCCCGCTGCAATGCGGTACACCGAAGTGCGGATGACGAAAACGACACAGGATTTTCTGGATGATCTCGAAAAAGAAACGGTCGATTTTGTACCCACCTATGACGGAACCCTTCTTGAACCAGTGGTTCTTCCTACAAAAGTACCCAATTTATTGATCAATGGATCGTCCGGTATCGCTGTTGGAATGGCGACCAATATTCCCCCTCACAACCTTTTGGAAATTTGCGCTGGAATTGAAAAGGTTATTGATAATCCGGAAGTTACCCTGGAGGAATTGATGACCGTTATACCCGGACCGGATTTCCCCACGGCCGGATTTGTCATCGGGAAGAAAGGGATTGTAGATGCTTACAGTACGGGAAGGGGCATCATCAAGGTCAGGGCGAGGGCGTTTGTGGAAAAATTTGCCCACAACAAAGAGAGAATCATCGTTTCAGAAATTCCTTACCAGGTCAATAAAGGAAG
>JABGPV010000449.1 GCA_018644785.1 Deltaproteobacteria bacterium
TCAGGATTGTGGGGTCCAGTTTCGGCGGACTCATGGGCGCCCTGTTTGCCATGGGCAACGAAGACAGGGTCAAAAATCTCATTCTCCTGGCGCCCGCCATTCACATGATTCATATGGCGCCGGGAAAAATCCGCAAAATTTCTATTCCGGTGTGCATCTATCATGGGGCTGAGGACGAAGTGATCCCCCTGAAGGACGTGGAAGAAGCGGCAGGGGAATATTTTGAAAACCTGACCTTTCACAAAGTACAGGACGACCACTTCCTTCACAAGACGTTTACGACCATCGATTGGGAACACCTTCTGGCGTAGGGCAAACCCTTGTGGTTGCCCTGCGTTTGGGGTACGGCGTTTGGGGTACCCACAAGGGGCACCCCTACGATCCTTCCTTCTTTTCCTGCGCATCAAATTGTGATGCGTACCAGTCCATCTGACGGCAAACCCCCCGAATAATGCGCACCTCCCTTGCCCGCAGGGGAACCCTTGAGAGAAATCGACGAATATTCAAGAGCCAGTGTTCGGGGTTCTGGGGATCCAGAAACCCGATCTTTGAAAGCATTTCCCTCAGATGATCGTACATGCCCTCCAGTTCAAAGCTGTTGGCCAGCCGGGGGATGGCGGTGTCCTGCTGGGTCCGGTCCGTGGCCAGAAGCAGCTCATAACAGAAGATTACCACAGCCTGGGCCAGGTTGAGGGATGAAAAGGAAGCCGTGGGAACCGTGGCAATGGTATGGCAGAAACGAAGTTGGTCGTTACTAAGCCCCCGGTCCTCGGGACCAAACAGGATGCCCACAAGGTTGTTCAGGGAAATGGGAATCATTTGCTGTGCCAGAGACCTGGGGCGCGTGAGAGCGGGTCTTAAAGCGCCGATACGGGCGGTGGTTCCCACCAGGTACTGAAAAGGGGCAAGCGCTTCCCTCAGGTTCTTATAAATGTCCATGTCCTCCAGTACTTTTGTGGAACTGCCCGTGGCTGTTTTGCTCATGCGGTCCCTATCGCAGTTTTTGGGATCCACCAGCACCAGGCGATGCAACCCCATGTTGTGCATGGCACGGGCCACAGCCCCGATATTTTCAGGAATCTGGGGCTGAACCAGTATGATGCCCACATTGTCCAGAGTAATTTTTGACGTCATTTTTCCAACAAATCCAGAATTTCACTGTTGAGTTCGTCGCTGTCAAAAGAAAACGTGGCGGTCCCTTTCCTGACTTCAAATGAGATCAGATGGCATCCATACTGCGCTGCTACGGATTCCAGCATATCCTTGAACTGGCTTGCGTAGGGGTGATCCACCCCATCCACTTCCGATGAGAAAAGATCCACTTCAAAACAACCTGATGAAATTTTCATATGTGACGGCGCCTCCAGACCATAATTGTGCCCAGAGCCATGACAGCGGCTCCGGAAAGAAATATGGTTCCGAAATTGAAAAAGTCAAGCAGTAGTCCCCCCAATAGCGGCCCCGCAAGCATTCCAATGCTGTGCCCAAGGGCAAGGAGACCCATGATAGATCCCATGGCACCCGATTGCCGCCCTTGGATGACGCCGATGGCCATGATGGCGGGCAGGGAAACACCGCCTGCCAGCCCCAGGACACCATTGATGACCATCAGTTGTGCAAAAGAATCCGCATGGTCCAGAGAGAGCATGGCGCAGAGCGCCAGGAATCCGCCAAAAAGTGTCAGTGACCGCTTGCTGAAACGGTCCGCGGCATATCCCATGGGAGCTTGGAGCAAACCGCTGATGAGCACATTGACCATGACCACCAGACCGATGGCGGAACTGGAGAGTCCAATCCGGGAGCTGGCCAGCAACGGCAAAAAGGTCCATGTGATGCCGATACAGGTAGTAAAACAGGTGCGAAAGGCAAAAATGGAAAGTATGGACGGCATTTTGATCAAATCCATGTAGCCAGCTGGTTTTTTCCCGTTACCGGGGTCATTACTTTTTTTCACCCGTTCCGCTGGAAGCATAAAAAGGCATAGGAGAAAGCCCGCCAGCGTCAGGATCCCCATGCCCGTGAAAGACGCCTGTATATTGAGCCAGTCCTTAATCAGACCGCCCATCACGGGTCCCGCACTCAGTCCGCCAAAAAGGGAGATGTTGAACAACCCCATCACACGGCCTTCCTGACCTGACGGTATCATTTCTCCCACATAGGCCTGCGCCACGGGAAGTACCATGGCCGATGCAAATCCCTGGCCGAGTCGAAGTAAAATCAATGCCTCCACACTTTTGCTTGCGGCATAGAAAAGGGAGACCAGAAAATAGAGAAGAAGTCCGGTGGTGATAAAGGGTTTTCTCCCTTTCCGATCGGAGAGCTTCCCAAAGTAGGGAACGAAAAGGGTTCGGGTGAGAGAAAAAGCGCCGAAAATCAACCCGATCTGAAATCCGCCCGCCCCCAGTTCATGGGCATAAATGGGGAGCAAAGGCGCCACAAATCCCGCTCCCATGGCTGTGACGAAAATGGCGATGAAGAGGGTTGAAAAAATTTTAATATTGAGTACGGCCATGTCTTTTCCATTAAATGTATTAGCACCCATCTGCTAACGGCTGGGCGCCTTTCATGTCAAGAATTATCTCAACGTTTTCAAAAACTTTTATTGCCTTGTCTGTAATGATCGAATAAACTCCCGAAATTAAAGAATTACACATGTCTTGACCCCACATTCAGTGATTATGACGAAACTGGACTACATTTCTCTGTTTGTGATCTTTTTTTCCGTGATCACCATCATCCTTGGCATCATTAAAATTCACACATATCCGGGGAAGATCGCCAAAGCACGAAACCATCCTCAGGAAAAGGCCATTGAAGTCACATCCCTTTTGGGCCTGATCGTATTCCCCCTGTGGATGCTGGCACTCATTTGGGCCTACTCGGGAGCTGTTATCGGGGTTATGTATACCAAAGCCGATGATGAATTACCGACTGGCTCTTTGGAAGAATCGGATGAACCGCCTGCTGAACCAAATAAAAAAGACGAGGAACCCACTGAAAAAAGCACGTCCTGATACCCTACAATCCATATGGAACTTCTGATTACAATCGCCTATTTTTTTCTCGTCCGCTTGATATTTTTTGACTTCAAATTAATGAAGTTCAACCTGTTCTGGAAATTTATTGTTTTCGGACTCTGGGTGGGGGCGGTGTTGACGGAGATACTCAGCCTGGGACAGTATACCCCTTACAGCAAGGAGGCAT
>JABGPV010000045.1:0-503 GCA_018644785.1 Deltaproteobacteria bacterium
GGAATATAGGATCCTTCTAAGCAGCAACCAGGTGGCGGCCGCCATGAGCAGCATGCCCGAGAGGTAAGCCCCGGGAAGGCCGAAGCCGTCGAAGGGCGCCACACCCATCTGCATGAAGCCGTCAAGGCTTTCCAGCAAAGTGACAAACCCGGGCACGGGTTCCATGAAAAAGCGGAAGTGCCTGAGAAAAATCACGAGAAATGAATAATGGAACAGGATCGCGGCCAGCCAGAGCCACTTTTCCCACTCGTAGTTAATCCTGGGGACCCCATCCACTTTACTATACTCAAGACGCGTGTTTCGAAAAAGCGATCGAAACGTGAGAACTTCGAAAAGCATTCTCACCACCACACCGCCCGTGCCTTTGGGATTGTCTATGGGGTTGCTCTTGATCCAGGGGAAAGACCACATCTGGCCGGCTGTGGTGGGAATCCGGTAGGGAACCGGTGATCGTCCCCAATCCAGAACACGCATGATGATGCCCACAATAAAGGTAGCCAGGG
>JABGPV010000045.1:513-23523 GCA_018644785.1 Deltaproteobacteria bacterium
GACAACCCCGAAGAGGATCTTCAAATCCAATGCCCCCACACCAATCCAGGGAATCAAAACCACGACAAGCACCGCCAGGGATGAAAACACAAGACTCAGTACAAAATTCATAGACGATTACCTCTTTTCAAAAATCAAAAAACTGTCCCAGTATTGCCAATTCAGATTTCCGGCTGTTGCTCCGGAATCTCTTGAATGAGATTTGCCCTCTCCAGTAACCGGCCAAACTCATTTCGGACCTCGTTGACACGAATATCGTATAACTGCTGGCGACACTGAGAGTAGACATCAAAAGCCAGGAGCGCGGCTGCATCGATCCTGTCTTCAATCAGATGGAGCTCGGAAAAGGCGTCTTCCCCGAGTGTTTCCCTCAGAATGCTCTTTAACTGCAGGACAAATCCGACGGCATGGGAAGGTTTGAAGTCCTGTACCGCCCTGATCCTGATGATCTTATCAAGGGAGGAGAAAATTTTCTCCGTATCCTCCCCTTTAACCAGTTCATCGAAAAGTATCTCCACATCCTTGGTGATGATCAACCCCACCGGATTGGCGAACTGGCTCTTTTCTCTCTTTAGAAATTTCTGAGTTTCCTGCGGATAGGTCTGGATAATGGCTTCCTGCCACTTCTTAATGAGGGTGGATCGGTTTTCTGAAAGAATGCTGTCTAGATTCATAACAAACGTTTGCTGCGCGAAACCTGATGCGACGCTTCCCTGAAGATTTTTTTATTAGGGGAACCTATACAAAATCCTGTTTTTATGTCAAGGAAAAAATGGTCTGATGCCCCTTAAATCACTGCTTGCCAATGTGCCGTTTTCGAGTTAGGCTGGCTGGCATGAAACAGGACGGGAAAAAAGCAATTTTCGGATGGGCCATGTACGACTGGGCCAATTCAGCCTTTGCCACCACGGTTATGGCCGGTTTTTTCCCCGTGTTCTTTAAACAGTACTGGAGCCTCGGCGCGGATACCACTGTCAGCACGGCCCGGCTGGGCCTGGCTAATTCCATTGCCGGGGTCGTGGTGGCGGTCGCCGCGCCTGTTCTGGGCGCCATTGCCGACAGGGGAAGTACCCGCAAAAAGTTTCTTCTGTTTTTTGCTGTTATGGGCATCCTCATGACCATGGGTCTATTTCTGGTGAGCCAGGGAAACTGGCCCCTGGCCATACTGATTTACGTTCTGGCCACGGTGGGTTTTTCAGGGGGCAATATTTTTTATGATGCATTGATCACCGGTATTACGACCGATGATAAGATGGATATGGTGTCTTCCCTGGGGTTCTCTCTGGGATACCTGGGGGGCGGTCTTCTTTTTGCCCTCAATGTATGGATGACCCTGCAGCCGGCGACCTTTGGTTTTTCAGGTGCGGGAGAAGCGGTCAGGTTCTCCTTTCTGATGGTAGGCGTCTGGTGGGCGGTATTTTCCATTCCCATCTTTCTGTTTGTCCGGGAACCCGGGCAGAGGGCCGTCCGGGCAAGGGACGGCCATGCGGTCAAAGCCGGATTCCGGCAACTTATACAAACCTTTCAGGAAGTGCGGCACCTGAAAACCATTTTCCTTTTTCTCCTGGCGTACTGGCTTTACATTGACGGGGTCAACACCGTCATTCGAATGGCTGTGGATTACGGTATCTCCATAGGATTTGAGACCAAGGACCTTATTTCAGCGCTTCTGATTACTCAATTTGTCGGGTTTCCCTCGGCCATCGGGTTCGGCTTTCTGGGCAGGAAATTCGGGACAAGGCCCGCCATTTTTCTGGCCATTGCCGTTTATCTGTTTGTAACCGTTTGGGCCGCTTTCATTAAAAGCAGTACGGAGTTCTATGTGCTGGCCATTATCGTGGGCCTGGTTCAGGGGGGCATCCAGGCGCTGAGCCGTTCCTATTATGCCCGGCTCATCCCTGTGGACAAATCCGCCGAGTACTTCGGTTTCTACAACATGGTGGGCAGGTTCTCGGCCATCATCGGCCCTGTTTTAATGGGCGGTACGGGACTTTTCGTCAGATTTTTGGGATATGGCAGCCATACGGCTTCCAGGATCAGCATTGCATCCGTGGCCGTTTTCTTCATTGCCGGCGGCATCCTTTTTTATTTTGTCAGGGAGGATCGAGGAAAAAAGGATTTGAGATATCTCTCGCAAAACCGGGTTGAATCATAAACCATTCGCCCTATTTCCTCAAAGCCTGTTGCATGCGCCGGATCATTTCGCCGCTTTTAACATATGCCTCGATCCGCAACGGTTTCTCTTCGTCTCCCTTGCTGTTGATGAACAGAACTGTCGGAACACCTTGAATATGGTACCGTTTTTGAAGGATCGCCTGCTGTGGATGTCGTTTTGTCAAATCCACCCTGAGCGTCACAAACTGCTTGCTCAGCTTCAAAACTTCAGGGTTTGTAAACACATCTTTTTCCAGAGCGCGGCAGGGGCTGCACCAATCCGCATAGAAATCGATCATCACCGGCTTTCCGGACTTGGTTGCGGCGGTCAGGCGCTCCGGTGAATAGGGTTGCCACCCAACGCCGGGGCCATGGCTGCCGTCAAAAGGCGCAAACCAGAGGATGGCTGCCGCCACCATCAGCACAATGCCCACGCCCTTCTTAATATGTGAGAAGGGCCGTTGATTTTTCCCTTCAGGGTCCAGAAACCCCAGGTGAAGGCCGGCCGCCGCTATTATCAGGGCATAAAGCATGGTTCTGGAGACGGTCCCGGGAAGCACGGGCAAAAGCAGATACCCGGCCATGCCCACAAGGACCCATCCAAGGGCCTTGCGAATCCATACCATCCATGTCCCCGACATGGGCAGTTTATCCGCCGCCCCCGAAAAAACCGCCAGAACAGCCAGGGGAAGCCCCATGCCGATACTCAACACAAAGAAATAGAGGAACCCCAGAAACGGATCTCCTTTTTGTCCCACATAGGTCAGAAGACCCAGGATAAACGGGCCCAGGCAAGGGGCTGCCACAATGCCCAGGGTCAACCCCATGAAAAGGGTGCCGAAATACCCGCCGAAATTTTTTGCGGCCATGTTTGTCAGGCCCGCGGGGATGCGCAGCTCCCAGAACCCGAAAAAACTGAACGCCAGCGCAAGGAGGATCGCCGCCACCACCACGAGGACAATGGGACTCTGGAGCGCAGAACCCAGCATACCGCCTGAAAGGGCAGCGGCGACCCCCAGGGCTGAATTGGTAATGGCAAGTCCCAGGATGTAAAAAACGCCGTGGACCAGGGGTATCCCTCCCATTCGTCCCCCCTGTCCGCCGAAATAGGAGACGGTGATGGGAATAAGGGGATACACGCAAGGGGTGAGGTTCAGCGCGAGACCGCCCAGAAAAATGCCCAGGAGGGTCAGCCAGAGGCCTGCGCCCGTTTGCCATCCGCCTGCTTTTTTCTCTGAAACGGGTGATGGCTGGGCGGCTTTGAATATCTCCGGGTTCAGAGGCTTCCCCCTATCCCCCGGCGCTGCAACGGTCACGGGAAAAGAAAAGGAGACGTTTTCAGGGGGCAGGCAGGCATTGGCTGAGCACGCCTGAAAAGCAAGCTGACCCTTGATTGCCTGTTTCCCTTGCGGTGCGCCTTCATCCACCTTGAGTTTTCCCTGTACGGTGATTTTACCCGCGTAGACAGCGACGGATTCGTCCATATAGGAAAATTTTTTTTCAATGGTTGGGGGAAACTGAATATCACTGATGTTGACCCCGGGAGTTTCTGAAAAATGAAAGGCGGTGGGAAAGGGATTTTCCGGGGATTTTCCGGGGCCGTGCAGAAACCATGGAAACTGGATCTGAACCTGAAACACAACCGGGTAAGTCCCCCCCGGTGCATAGCTTTCGTGGGACGGCACCAGTTTAACGGAAGCCGTGGCCGACCAGGCATTTGAAGAAAAGAAAAGCGGCAGAAAAAGCACCGCAAAACACATTACAAAAAAAGGAAACGGTGTTACTTTTTTCCCGAATTTAAACATTATGGACCTCGACAGAAAACCCCCCGGGGCGTAAAAGACACAAGACGAAAAACCTTCGACGACTTTGTTCGGTATTGTTTAAAGAGCCGTAAAGATAAGATTGGTTACCAACCATGTCATTATTAGCGCCGGGTTTCTGACGCTTTCGAACTGATTTTCTTCATGCCGCCGGCACGAGAGATGGACGAGACGCCTCACTGACCGCACAATTGGCCCGGTGATCGGCTCTGCCCTTTGGCAACCCACTCCATGAAGCGGCTGCCCCATCCCTTTTTTTTCTTCCTGCTGATTTTGTTTTTCATATTCATCAGAAATACCGGCTTGTTTTGTCCCCTTTGCCGACCATACCGCGAAGCAGCAACAAGGTCTGGTTTCGGTCCTCCACCTGCAGGGCTTGTTCCAGGCCGCCCGTATCCAGATTCACATTGATGGCTTCTTTGGTGAGCCGCAACCCCATGGGGTTTTTGCTGTTCATGGTTCTGGCCAGCTCCAGGGCGGTTTCCAGAAGCTGATCCGTTTCCACCAGCCGACTGCAAAAACCCAAACCCATGGCTTCATCAGCCGTCATGAAGTTGCCTGTGAGCATAAACTCATAAGCCCGTCCCGCGCCGATCAACCGGGTCAGAAAATAGCTGCAAGCCATATCCGCCCCGCCCAGACCGATGTTGATGTAGGCCGCTGAAAACCGGGAATCGGGAGTGATTACCCTTAAATCCGAGGCCATGGCGAAACTGAAGCCTAAGCCCGCTGCAGCCCCGTGAACTGCCGCAACAATGGGTTGCGGGGCCTGGCGCATGGCCAGGTTGAGCCGGGCGAGACGCGCCTGGAACCGGTAAAACGCATCCGGTGACATGTCAGGGGCCGTCTTCATGATTTCTTTCATGTCCAGGCCCGCGCAAAAACCCCGGTTGCCGTTACCCCTGAGAACCACCACGTGGGTCTCCAGATCATAAAGACGCTCTTTCCAGAAAGCCTCCAGCTCCTCCATCATCTGGATGCTCACGGCATTATATTTCCGTGGCCGGTTCAGGGATAATATCCCGATACCCGGTTCAATCATCTTGTATTCAATAGTTTCATATTTCATAATCTGCCGCCTTCTATATACCTGCAAGCATAAAAGTTAGGTTTATCCCCGTCGTGGGAACCTTTTAGAAAACCGGATTCGATTGGAAAAAAGTTTGGCGCAAGACTGACAATAGAGGTGATGTTCTTTCACCGCTGCGTGGTCCGTGGTCTGCTTTTCAACATGCTTCATGAATTTCCGGGAGGCAAAAAAACGCCCGCATGCCTCACAACGCTCCAGCTTATTGATACTGATCACTTCATCACGAATGGAAATGGTCCGCAAATCACCCTCATCCTTCATATGGATGGCACCGGTGGGGCAGATATTGACACAGGTACTGCACCCGATGCAGACCCCTTCTGTGGGAACTACAAAGCGGTGCCCTCCCCGATCCTCCAATTTGAGGGCCCCGACACCCACAATCTCCCGACAGACCCCAATGCACAAACGGCAACGAATACAGCCATCGGCAACCGGACCCAGCGATACACCGTAATCTTCCGCCAGAGCCCTGATTCGTCTGGATTGGGGCGCCATGGCCAACAAATGATGAAAAGCAAGACGTCTTGCCTTTTCAACACCTTCGCCCTTGGTCCTTACATCCAGGCCTTCTCTGACCTTTATGACGCAGGAAAGCAAAATTTTCGGTTTTCCCGACCGGCCCAACACCTCAACGCCGCATAATTTGCAGGCGCCAATCGGTTTAAGGGCTTCATGGTAACAGAGAGTGGGGATTTGTATGCCGTTTTTCCGCATCACTTGCAGAAGAGTCTTGTCTTCGGAGGCTTCATATGGCGTACCATCTATATGGATATTGAACATTTTTGCCATTTCTGTCTAATCCTTGAGCAACCGAATACAATCCTGCGGAAAACGAAGGGTTCCCTCACTTTCCAGAGTAACCTCTATGAGGGCTTCAGGATCGTTCTTCACCGTATCCGGATCCGTGACAATACCGTGAAGGCCAACGTAACGGTCCATATGTGACTGCCAGTGATCATCCTGTGATTTTCGATAAACTTCCACTCGGTCTCCCCTTCGAAAGCTCATGTTTTATCCCCCTAAACCGTTAATTTGGGTGGTGCAATTTCCACATGACGCCTGGCTGAGGTTTCCCTGGCGCAATCCAGGCAGAATACGTCTTTCCGGCTTCTGGGGGTTATCCCCCGTATCCTTCTGGTAATGTAATCGTGGTACCGTTCCGGTCCAACAACTTTGCCGCAAACCCGGCACCGCTCAACTTTCAGACGATTCAGAACAGTCCCACAAAGGCTCAGGATTCGATCCTCCGCCACATCTGTCATGGAAATGGCTTCCGTAGGGCAGTTGGCTGCACAGGCACCACAAAGGATACATCGTTCCGCGGTAACCCTGAAATCGGTGGGATCCTGATGATCAAAATCCAGATACCCGAATTGCAACGCATCAATACCCATTTTATTGCGGCAGATATCCACACAGGTACCGCAACGGATGCACACGTCGCATCGAAGGCAACGCCTCGCTTCCTCCCTGACGGCGTTTTCCGTATATCCCAGTTCCACCTGCTGGAAAGTTACCCGTCGTCTTTCATCATTGAGCATGGACATCTGGGGCTTTTGCAACATCATTTTCGTGGAAGCCGGAACTTCGATGAAGTCAACCCGGTCCCGGCGTACCGGTACGGTCCGCATTTTAGGCTGGGGTATCCCAGAAAGATATCGATCAATGGCATCCGCTGCACGTTTACCACCACCGATGGCCTCGACCACCGTGGCAGGTCCCAACACCGCGTCGCCTGCCGCAAATACACCCGGCATGGTGGTTTCCATGCTGATGGTGTCTGTTTTGACCGTATCCCGACGGGTCCACTCCAACATGTCGAGGGTCTCAAAACCCCTGGGGTCAACCCGCTGGCCGATGGATGAAATTACCGCGTCCACTTGAAGTTCAAAATCACTGTCTTCAATGGGAACCGGGCGTCTTCGACCACTCTGATCCTCCGGCCCTAATTCGGTTCTGACACAACGCAGAGACGTAACCTTTCCACTCCCACCCATGATTTCCATGGGGACAGTCAGGAAAGAAAACCCAACCCGTTCCTCCTCAGCCTGCTCCACTTCCTCTTCATTGGCAGGCATATCGGAACGGGATCTGCGGTAAATAATGGTCACCTCTTCACAACCGAGCCGCAACGATGTCCTGGCGGCATCAATGGCCGTATTGCCCCCACCGAGGACGGCGACCCGACGTCCCGGTTTTCGCCGGTCTCCAAGAGAAACGCGCCTGAGATAAGAAACAGCGTCGATCACCTGGGGGTATTGGTCTTCACCCTGAATTCCCAGTTTGTGTGAATCGTGAGCACCAATGGCGATCAGGAAAGCCTCAAACCCTTCGGCTTTCAACTGGTCAAAATGCACATCTTTCCCAAACCGGGTATTGAGCCGAAATTCAACCCCCAACTCTTCGATCATGGCCACTTCCCGGTCGATAACCTCTCTGGGAAGGCGGTACCTGGGAATCCCCACCATCATCATGCCCCCGGCCACGGGAAGGGCATCCAGCACTGCCACCCCATACCCCTTCAAGGCCAGGAAAAAGGCAGCGCTCATACCCGCAGGACCGGCACCGATGATACAGACTTTCTGTTCTTTAGAAGGGGCTTTTTCAGGATTTGTGTAAAGCCCGTCCGACATGGCCCGTTCAGCGGCAAATCCTTTCAAGTATTTGATGGAGATAGGTTTATCGATCCGACCCCGAACACACATGAACTCACAGGGATTGGTACAAATCAGACCGCACACCCATGGAAAGGGATTGTCCTTTCGGATCAACGCGATGGCCTCGGCATCACGTCCCTGGCCGATAAGCGTCACATAGCTTGGCACATCAATACCGGCGGGACACGCCATCTGACAGGGAGACGGGATCAATCGGGCACAGTCCGTCACGGGACAGATCAGGGTATCCAGGTGGCTTTTGAAAATTTCACGGTGTTCTGCCAGAACGGAAAGCAGCATGGCTCCCGTCTTTCTGCAGGGGTCATCGGGACCCTCTTTGTCAAGAGCAGACGCCAGGGACTCCATGGTGGGAATGTGATCAGCTCCCCCTCTGCCGGAAGCCACGTCTTCCATGAGCTTCAATATTTCTTCAGCCCGCTGCATGCATCTCGCATGTTTGAGACGGCCACCCGAAATAATTTCGTCTAGCTTCTCAATGGTATCGGCAACGGGACAAACCGACTTTCCCATAATGTATCACCTCAGTACATTCCCACGGAGCGCATGGGAACAAAAGGAAATATTTCGAAATCCGCAATTACTAAAGTGATGCCGTTGTTCTGGCATGCCGTTGTCGTCTGACTGCCGGAATGTCATTGGCGCTTCCGAAATGGAGGCAGTGGGTGGTACACACCGTCACACAGGCCGGTTTCAAGCCCTGGTCGACCCGGTCCATACAATAATCGCATTTGACCACTTTTCCAATCTCTTCATTCCATTGGGGCGCACCCCACGGACATGCGGACATGCAGGTTTTACAGCCCACACAGATTGAATGATCCACAAAAACGATACCGTCCTTCTGCCTTGTCTGCATGGCCCCGGTGGGGCAGGCCGCCACGCACCATGGATCTTCACAATGAAAGCAGGGCATGAAAGTATAGGCAGCCCTGGGCAGATTGCCGATAAAGGTCGGCCCAACCGCAACAATTTCACAGAGTCTGGGGCCCACCGGCAAATCCTTATTGCTCTTGCAGATCACTTCACAGCTTCGACAACCGATACATTTTTTTACATCCTGAAACAGGTAATATTTGCTCATTTGCTTCCTCCGGGCTCAGCAATCATTCTTCAGGAAACCGGGTCCACGCGGACAAAAGTCTCATGTAAGGCTGGACTGCCACCGATCATATCAGAGACATTGGCCATCAACAGGCTATCGTTTACGCCCTTTTCAAAAGACCGTCTCGCCAACTGTGCCTGATGCCCATACCCGTGAAGCATAAAGACCGCTTCCGGGTGTATTAGATCCGTGGCAAAAGCCCTGATACTCCCTTCCCCATAATCAGATGATACCTTCACCCAGGTACCGTCCCCGATTCCCATTTGCCTGGCACTTTCGGCGTTGATCCAAAGCTGGTTTTCCGGCACAATCTCATTCAAATAGGGGTTGTTCTGGGTGGACATATGGGTATGCAGGGCGCAACGACCGATGGTGAGCCTGAACCGGTTTTCAGGCGGCGGCGCCACCGGCTCATATTCGGGGAAAGATGTAAAGCCGGCGTCCTCAAGGAGTGTTGAGACGAATTCAATCTTTCCAGAGGGGGTTTTAAACTGAATCCCGTCATTCCGATCCCAGAATATTTGCTGATCGCCATAGGCCACAAACCCTTTGGGACTAAAATCCTCCATGGAGAACCCGGTTCCCTCCAGTTGCCAGCGCACCAGCTCCTCCATGTTTTCGTAGGGGAAGAAATGCCCCAGATCCATCCGTTCAGCAATCTGTTTCAAAATCATGGCCCCGGGTCGGGTATCATAACGGGGTGTTGTGGCCTGACGCCGCAGGAACATCTGGGGTTTCAGTCCATTGGCCTGTTGAACGCAATCGGTACGCTCCAGATAAATGGATTCGGGGAGTATCACGTCCGAATACCAGGCAATATCGCTGTAGTTGATGTCAATGGTCACGATCAATTCCAGTTTATCCAGTGCTTTCCGCGTGTTCCGGGTATCCGGAATGGACATGAGTGGCTCAAAGCGAAAGACAAACAGGCTTTTGATGGGATAGGGGTCATCGTTCAAAATGGCCCCGGGCAGCATCTGAGCAACACCATGGTTTGCATCCGGAAGGGGAAATTCAGGGGTACCCACCTTGTCAAAACGAGGCGCCTCAATCTCCGTAAAGGTCTGTTCGGTTAATTTCCGGGCTGGCTTCCTTCCCATCAGACCCGGCCCCTTCTTAAAGAAAAGACCGCCTTTGGCTTCCACGCTCCCCATGAGGGCATTGAGGATAAAAATGGACCGGCGCATGTAAATTTCATTGGTATGGCTGGCGCCGCGATAGCCGTAATGAAAAACGACCGACGGCTTTTCCCGGCTGATCTCACGGACCATATCCACCAGTTCCGTTGCGGGGATACCGGTTTCCGTTTCAGCCCACTGGGGGGTAAAGGATTGAACAAAATCCCGAAGTTCCTGAAGACCCGTTGTCCAGCGATTCACATAGGCTTCATCATACAACCTTTCTTTCAGGATAATATGAATCAGCGCATAATTAAGCGCCAGATCCGTGCCGGGCCGGATCATCCAATATCGATCGGCCTTCGTTGCCGTCACTGTCACTCGGGGGTCAATATAGGTCAGTTTGGCTCCATTTTCCTGGGCCTCGCTGAAAGCGTTGACGCCCTTCACTTCCAGGGACTCATAAAAATTCCGACCATATAACACCATGTGGCGGGTATTCTTATAATCTACGCCGATCTGCGCATCGGTGTAGCCGAAGAGAGACCTGGCGGCGGTATTCACCGAACCTTTACAGAGCGCATCGTGGGTAAAATGATTGGGGGAACCCAGCGCCTTCATAAAGGTCTTGCTTACATGGGTGGCCAAATGGGTCCGCTCTCCCATTGCAACGCTTTCTGGCCCATGAGCCTGAACAATCGCTTTCAGTTTTTCCGCCACATAGTCCAGGGCCTCATCCCATGAGGCCTTACGCCACTGTCCCGATCCACGCGGGCCTGACCGGATCATGGGGGACTGGAGTCGCTGATGGTCATTGAGCAGAGCGATTCCCGCAGACCCCTTGGGACAGAGGCTTCCCTCCATTCCCGCCACATGGGGATTTCCTTCGATCCATTTCACCTGGTCATCCTTCACCAGAACCCTGATGGGGCAACGAACCGAACACATAAAACACAGACTGTAAACTTCCTTTTCCATGAACTCATCTCCTCAGGCATAAACAAAAAAAGCCCGCTCTGAGCCAGGGCGGGCTTCAATCCCATTTTACGTCCGGATTACGGTCTCATGGGTTTCAAAGGCCTTTACCAGCCTTTCCCCGCTCGCTCACGGCAATTGGCAAACTCTGAAAGATATGATACGCCAGAATCATATCCTTTTTTGTATTTTCTGCAAGCTTTTTCATTTTTTGCTGCACGGGGAAATCCAACCCGGGCAAACCGCCAGAGGCTTCTGGCTACTTTTTGGGTAGGGGGGAGGTAATCTTTACCATATAACTGCTGAGCGCTTCCTGGAGGGTCTCCCCTGCCAGGTGCGCGCAATGTTGTTCTTTTTCAGGCGCCCCCCCCATTTTTTTAAGAATCCGGTCGCCGGTTACATCAAGAAGTTCATCCGGTGTCTTCCCAATGGCCATTTCCGCCGCAAAGGATCCACACACAGCGCTGGATCCGCAGCCATCCGTCTCAAATGCGGCCTCGTTGATCTGATCATTATCAAACCGTAGAAAAATTTCCATGGTATCGCCGCAGGGACCGGTTACACGAGCGTACCCATCAGGATCCCCAAGGGTGCCACGGTAAAGGGGGTTGAGCATTCGGTCAAAGGCAGGAACGCCGTAGCCGTCATTTTTCAGAAGAATCTCTTTCTGGAGGTTTTTCACATCATCTTTCAGATCTTCAGCCATGGCACTTATCCTGTCTTGCAGCGGTACGCCTTCCTTATGGGGCCACCTGGCCTCAATGAAGCCCGTCTTCACGGTCATGAACACTTACAATTTCATCCACCATTTTGTTAAATTCCCGGGAAAATGCAATAGCGTCGTTATCCAGTACCGCCAACCCGCCGGCATCCCCCTGCATGACCACTTCCGGATCCAGGGGCAGACGTCCCAGAAACCTCAGGCTTTCCTTCTTGGCGGTCAACATGCCGCCGTTGGTTTTGAAAAGTTCGATACTTTTTCCACAGTGGGGGCAATCCAGACCACTCATGTTTTCCACGAGGCCTAAGATCTTCATGTTGACCTGGCGGCAGAAACTGATGGATTTCCGTACATCCGCCAGAGATACTTCCTGAGGGGTCGTCACAATCAGGGCTTCAGCCCCGGGGATGGTCTGGGCCACCGTCAAGGGCTCATCGCCTGTTCCGGGAGGGGAATCAATGATCAGGTAGTCAAGATCATTCCATTCAATATCGGAAATAAACTGTCGGATAACACCGATTTTCAACGGCCCCCGCCAGATAGTGGCCGCGTCCTTGTTTTCTCCCATGAGGGGTTCAACGGAGATGACCTGCAGATTGGGAAGATACTCAATGGGTTTGGCCTTCTCACCATTGGCGCCGCTTTGAATGTTTCCCTTTAGACCCAGCATGCCGGGGATACTGGGGCCGTGAAGATCCACATCCATGAGTCCCACCTTTTTACCTTTTTTGGCAAGAGCGCCCGCAAGATACGTTGCCACGCTGCTCTTGCCCACGCCGCCCTTGCCGCTCATTACCAGAATTTTATGTTTGATGCGACCGAGGCTCTGCTCAATTTCCTTGTCCTGAGCCTGCTGCTGCTCGTTCTGGTTGCTCATGGCGCAACCCTGCATATTATCTGCCATTTTAAATATTCTCCTTTACCGGAAAACCCGGCGTAATTTTATGGATTACAATCAGGAATGGCCGCAACAACTGCCCGGGCCCGCGCACCCGGAAGGGGGCCCGCCTGATCCACAGCATCGATCCGCCGCATTTTCAGGGAACTTCCCGGTGGGGCTTACGGAAGCATGGGCCGACAGTAGTTTCTTGAGGTTCTTGCCGCCACAATTTCCACAGGCAGCCAGGTCGGTTTCGCTGCTGGCGATTAACATTTCCGTATTCTGACCACAATCAAGGCACTCAAACTCAAAAATCGGCATGGTTTTCTCTCCTTATTTACCACTGACCTTCGACATTTGCATCTTCCGCCAGGGGCAGTTTCCCCGCCCCATAGGCGGCCACGGCTTCACGCACCGCTCCCGTCGCATCGTTGGCCACGCCGATTTTCGCGGCTTTCATGGCCTTAAACGCATTGGGACCGCAATAACCGGTTAAGAGGACATCCGCCCCCGTCTCACTCACCATTTTGGCCGCCTGTATGCCCGCACCCTTAAAAGCATTCACATTCTCTTTATTGTCCAGCACTTCGAATGAAAGGGTCACTGAATCAACCACCAGGATATAGGCAGCCCTGCCAAACCGGGGATCCACTTCGGAATCCATGGTCTTCCCTTTCGATGTCACAGCGATTTTCATGATCCCTCCTAATTTTCGTTGGCCACTTGGGTTGAATGTTCCTCACGATACTGGATCACGGCCTTTTGCAGGGTTTTGATGGCCAGACGGGCACAGTGGACTTTCTGGTCCGGCATTTTTTCCAATTCACCATATAATTCGTCCAGGGTCAACGATTCAGCTTCTTCCAGGGTCCTTCCTTTGGCAAGTGCCACTGTAGCACTGCCTGACGCCACCGCTCCCGGACATCCCATGACCTGAATTTTGGCATCCTCTATTCGACCGCCCTTGACATTCATGGTAATCTTCATGGTGTCGCCACAAGGCCCCGTAAGGTCCGAGCAGTGATCGGCGCCTTCAATGATGCCCAGGTTATCCTGGTCCTGAAAGTATCTAATGGCCTTATCCGCGTAACCGGATTCGGAAAGCATGTTGTAGACATCGTCTTTGGGTTTGTCATTCTCCATAAAAACGATCCTTTTCTCAGATTTTCCTCAAAATTGCAGGCAACGCCCCATCAGTGTCCGCCACCACCACCGCCACACACCTGATCGTCACCGATCATCTGAAGTTTCCCGGCAATCAGGTCCTCAACCACCGGCCTGATCTGCTGCCTTGTTGCATCATAAAATACATCGACCCCGACCTGTTTGAAACCCATCAGGGGACGCATGCCGATGCCGCCGACAATCAAGGCTTTCACATTGTGGCTGGCCAGCAAATTAACGGGCACCATACATCCACCCTGCACATGGCCCCCGTTGGGTATGGTGGTGACCTGTTTCACCTCACCGCCTTCCACGTCCACGAAGGTAAACACATCGCAATGACCAAAATGGCCTGATCTTTCTCCATCCAGACCACCAACCCCCATACTCGGTATAGCAATTCTTCCATCTTCCATAATTTAAAGATCCTCCTGAGTTCAAATCAATTGAAAATTGAAAGTTCCCATCGTACCCGAAAACTTCCGAGCCTTTTCCATGTGAAACAATACCCTGAAGTGTCAGGCAGCTTTTGTGATAATTTTCACAAGAAAGATAGGCACTGAAACGGGTTTCGTCAAGCCTCTTTTTGCGCTCACATTAGGAGCCGGAAAAGGGAAAGTTTTGAAACAAATTTTATGCTTGACTCAAATCAAGAGAGACTCTATAGTAGCCAATTCATTTTAATCAGCAAGGAGACGAAGCTATGTATGCGGTCATAAAGACTGGCGGAAAACAATATCGGGTCGCCGAGGGCGATGAGATTCGGGTCGAAAAACTGCCGGGAGAAGTGGGTGATGCGGTAATGTTTGATCAGGTTCTCCTGACTTCTGATGGCGAAATCGTTGAAGTGGGTCAACCCTTTCTTGAAAACTCAAAAGTGGCCGGCCGCATTATCGGACACGGGAAAAATCGAAAAGTGTTGGTCCTCAAATATAAACGGCGTAAAGGGTATCGGCGCAAGAATGGCCACCGGCAGCTGTTTTCGCTTGTCAGAATCGGCGACATTGAATCAGGCGTTCAGAACTAAGGGGTAAGTGATATGTCACATAAGAAAGCGGGCGGCAGCTCCAGAAATGGCAGAGACAGTAACGGCCAGAGGCGAGGAGTCAAGCGCTATTCCGGGCAGAAAGTCAACGCCGGAAGCATCATTGTCAGGCAAAGAGGGACCCAATTCCATCCTGGGGAGAATGTGGGCTTGGGCAGGGATTATACAATTTTTGCCAAGATTGACGGCATTGTTGCCTTTGAGCGCCTGGGGAAAGATCGAAAAAAGATCAGCGTTTACGCTGCATAAATCCCCAAGACGCCATTTTTCCCTCAGTAGGTAAAGCATGTTTTTCTTAGATGAAGCCGTCATCACGGCCAGGTCCGGAAATGGGGGAAGTGGCTGCGTCAGCTTCAGAAGAGAGAAGTTCATCCCCAGGGGTGGGCCGGACGGCGGTGATGGGGGGAATGGCGGAAGCGTTATTGTCAGAAGCACGCGCAAACTTTTCACCCTTGAAGACTACAGATCCAAAAGGAATCTGAGCGCTCGAAATGGTGAACCGGGAAAGGGAAAGAATAAATCCGGCGCCAACGGAGCGGATTGCATTCTTAAAACGCCTGTCGGCACCATCATAGAAGTGCATGAATCCGGCCGGATCCTGGCGGATCTGGTCCTTGATCAGCAGGAAATCGTTCTCATTCCCGGTGGTAAGGGCGGGAGAGGGAACCAGCATTTTGCCACATCGACGAATCGGGCGCCAAGGATAGCACAGCCCGGCCTTCCCGGAGAAACACTGAAGCTCAAATTAACCCTGAAACTCCTGGCGGATGTAGGATTGGTCGGCTTGCCCAACGCCGGAAAATCAACCCTTCTTTCCCGACTCACGCAGGCTCGTCCCAAGGTGGGTAGTTACCCCTTCACCACGCTGGTGCCCAACCTGGGCGTCATGACCTTTGACGATTCAGAGACCCTGATTGTGGCTGATATTCCCGGACTTGTGGAAGGTGCGAGGCTGGGTCGCGGTTTGGGGCACCGCTTTTTGAAGCATATCGAACGGACCGGGTTCCTGTTGCACCTGCTGGATGCAACCCTTTCATCGAAAACCGACATCCTGAGTGATTTTTTAATGCTCAGAAAAGAGATGTCGGCCTATTCAACCGCCCTTGCCCGTAAACCCTACTTTGTGGTAATTAATAAAATTGACCTTTCTGACCCAAAGAGTAAGGGCATTAAAGCGCTGCGAAAAGCCCTTGACAAGATCGGCACGAAATCCATGTGTATTTCAGCATTGACCGGTGAGGGGATGGATGATTTGATCCAATTCATTGCTGAAAGCTGGAAAAAATTCTAGTAAAGTGATGGAAAATTCAAATGCCAGAAAAGACCTGCTGAAATCGGTTAAGCGGGTTGTCATCAAAATCGGCAGTGGTGTCCTGACCGTTGCCGATGGCCTTAATATGCCTGTTATGGACGACCTGACCGCTGATATCAGCGCACTCAGAAAATCAGGAAAAGAGGTGGTCCTGGTCTCCTCCGGCGCCATTGCAGCAGGCATCCGGAAATTGGGAATGACCCGCAGACCCCGCTCCGTATCCGAACAACAGGCCACGGCTGCGGTGGGCCAGGGAAGCCTGATCAGGGCCTGGGAAAATGCTTTTGAAGAACATGGTCACCAGGTGGGACAGGTCCTGTTAACCCGAGACGACCTGACCCATCGGCGCCGCTATTTAAATGCCCGCAACACCATCTTTACCCTTCTTTCCTGGAACATTATTCCCATTGTCAACGAAAACGATACGGTAGTTGTGGATGAACTCAAATTCGGCGATAACGATAACCTCAGCGCCATGGTGACAAACCTGTCCGAATCCGATTTTCTGATTAATCTGACCGATATCGATGGTCTGTTTGATAAAGATCCGAGAGATCACGAAGATGCCCGGCTCATTTCCGTGGTGGAAAAGGTAGATCGAAAAATTACCCGGTTTGCCGGCGCCATACCCGGATTCCTGGGAACAGGCGGTATGGGGAGCAAGATCAGCGCCGCCAAGAAAGTGGCCCTTGCCGGCGTGCCCACCATCATCGCCAATGGCCTGAAGCCCGGTATTGTCAAACATCTCTTCGGGGGCCATGTGGAAGGAACCCTGTTTTTGCCGGAACCGGTTTCCCTGTGCAGCCGAAAACACTGGATCGCTTTTACCAAATCCCCAAGAGGGGAAATCATCATCGACCGGGGCGCTGAAAGGGCCATTGTGGAAAAAGGAAAAAGCCTGCTGCCCTCAGGCATCAAAGGGGTGAGGGGTCGATTCAGTCCCGGCAATTCCGTATTGCTGATCAATGAAGACGGTGAATCCGTGGCCGTGGGCATGGTCAGTTATCATTCCGGGAATATTCAGAAAATAATGGGAGCAAAAAGCGCTGAAATCGAATCCATTCTGGGATTTAAACACGATGACGAGGTCATTCATCGAAACAATCTTGTGCTGACGGCACATATGGATGAAGGAGATGAGGCATGTCGCTTGAAAATATGATCAAGACCATGGCCAGGGATGCCAAAATGGCTTCAAGAGGATTGAGAAGCCTGGAAAGGGGGCAGAAAGATGATGCCCTTCTGAGAATGGCCGAAAAACTTGTTGGGGCCAGGGAAATCATTGCCACCGAAAACCAAAAGGATCTGTCGGCAGCTAAAGATGCGGGTCTTTCCGCGGCCATGCTGGATCGCCTGACCCTGAACGAAGCGGTTATCACGACAATGGCCGACGGGCTCAGGGAAGTGGCGGCACTGCCCGATCCGGTGGGGGCGTACCCTGGCATGAGGAAGCGCCCCAACGGCCTGCTGGTGGGACGGGTACGAATCCCTTTGGGTGTTATCGGCTTCATCTTTGAATCCCGTCCCAATGTGACCGTGGATGCAGCGGCCCTGTGCCTCAAAGCCGGCAATGCCGTTATTCTCAAGGGAGGTTCGGAGGCCTTCCATTCCAACATAGCCTTGGGTAAACTGCTGGCGGAAGCGCTTTCTGAAACGGGGATTCCCGAAAAGGCTGTTCAGGTGATCCCCACCACTGAAAGGGCAGCTGTGAATGCCCTGATCAGCCTGGATGATGATGTTGACGTCATCATCCCCAGGGGCGGAGAGGGACTGATCCGTTTTGTCACCGAACATTCGCGGGTTCCGGTTCTGAAACACTACAAAGGTGTTTGCCATATTTACGTGGATCAATCCGCCTCGCTCAAGATGGCCGGAGACATCTGTTTTAACGCAAAAGTACAGAGACCCGGCGTCTGCAATGCCCTGGAAACCCTGCTGGTTCATGAAGACGCGGCTCCCGATTTCCTTCCTGAAATGGCAAAACAATATGAGGAAGCCGGCGTTGAAATCAGGGGATGCCCCAAGACCCTGACGCTGGTTCCCAATGCTGTGGCCGCAACCGAATCGGACTGGCCCGCGGAATTCCTTGACCTGGTGCTGGCGGTTAAAGTGGTCGGCAGTATGGATGAGGCCCTGGACCATATTGAAACCCATGGATCACAACATACGGAAGCCATCATCACCAAAGATTACGAACGTTCACAGCGCTTCCTGGCCCAGGTGGATTCTTCCGTGGTACTGGTGAATGCATCCACGCGCTTTAACGACGGCAACCAGTTGGGTCTCGGTGCGGAAATCGGCATCAACACGTCCAAACTCCATGCCTTCGGCCCCATGGGGCTCGAAGAGTTGACCGCCACCAAATTCGTGGTTTACGGGCAGGGACAAATTCGGGATTAGGAGTATTTTTTTGAAACTGGGCATCCTTGGCGGTACTTTTGATCCGATCCATCTGGGACATTTGCGTTCAGCGGAAGAAATCGGTCAACATCTGGCCCTTGAAAAGGTCTATCTGATTCCCTCCGCCCTACCCCCGCACAAAACAAAAACGCCTGTAACACCTTTCCACCACAGGCTGACCATGACCCGTTTGGGAACAGATTGTTCCCGTCTGCTCGAAACCATGGACCTGGAGGGAAACAGACCCGGGTTCTCCTATTCCATCGAGACCCTTCAAGAACTTCATGAGGTTTTAGGCCCTGCACCGGAACTTTTTTTTATTCTGGGCATGGACGCTTTTCTGGAAATCAAAACCTGGCGGGATTACAGACGTCTTTTTGACTACGCTCATTTTGTGATCCTTTCCCGGGCCGGCTGTCGAAACCAAGGGTTGGATGCACTTTTTTCCGACCTTGACATCAAATGCTCAACAACGGGGGGTTCAACAATGGGCACAGGGGGTCATTTTGTGGCCCCGTCCGGCAGGTCCATTTTTCTCCTGACATCGACCCGTATGGAAATATCCTCGACAAATATTCGAAACATGGTAAAAGAAGATAAATCCATCCATTTCCTTGTTCCTGAAGCGGTCAGGGCTTACATTATTGAGAAAGGATTGTACCTGAGAGATGACCCCCATCGAAAAAGCAAGATTATGCCTTACAACCATCCTGGAAAGAAAGGCCGTTGATCCCATCCTTCTGCATGTGGAAGATCTCACAACCGTTGCGGACTATTTTTTGATCACGGGCGGAAATTCTACCCGACAGGTACAGGCCATTGCCGGACACCTGCAGAAAACACTGAAAGAGAGGGGGATGCTGCCATACGGGATTGAGGGTAAACAGGAAGCTCAGTGGGTGCTTCTGGACTATGGTGAAGTGGTCATTCACATCTTCTATCAACCCATCAGGGAATTCTACGACCTGGAAGGGCTCTGGGCCGAGGCCCCGGAGATAAGTCTCGGAGTGTAAGGTATGGGAGGGGGACTATGAAGGCCCATTTACGTTACAGGCGAAGCATTTCATTCTTGATCGCTGCTTTGCTCTGCTGGCTCCCTCTTTCCTTCAAGTCTAAAGCCCATGCCCTTTCCATAGAGGACGAATGGAAAATGGGCCAGGCCTTTTTCCTTCAGGTCAGCGGTCAGTATGAACTGGTCTCGGACCCGTTTGTCTGCAAATATTTCAATGATCTGGGGCACTATCTTCTGGCGCCCCTTGAAACGAAACCGTTTCCTTTTCAGTTTTATATTATCAACGACGAAACCCTCAACGCATTTGCCGGTCCCGGCGGGCATATTTTTTTCTATGCCGGTCTCATTGAGGCCATGGATCGGGTGGATGAACTGGCGGCGGTCGTGTGCCATGAAATCGGGCATATTGCCGCACGGCACCTGTCCAAGCGGATTGATCAAAGCAAAAGTATCGGGATCGGTACCATGGCGGGTATCCTGGCCGGAGTACTCATTGGCGGACCGTTGGCGGCTGCACTCATCACCGGTGCTCTGGCAGCCGGGATGCAAGCCCAATATCATTTCAGCCGAGAGGATGAACGCCAGGCAGACCAGTTGAGCTATAAGTACATCAGACCGTCCACCTTTGATTCAAAAGCAATGATCGGCGCCCTTGAAAAAATCCAGAAGGGAAACTGGCTGGGAACGGGAAGAACACCAGAATATCTGTTGACCCACCCCGCCGGACCCGAGCGGATGAGCAATCTTGAATCTCTGTCCAGCGATGATGAGCCGTTGACCTTGAGCCAGGAGGCCCTTTACCTGAATGCACTTTTCCCCGCATTCCAGACCATTGTTACGGCCATCTGCAAGGAGCCCGATGATGCGGAAAAGCAATTCCTGAATACCCTGAAAAAAGATCCTGAAGCGTGGTTGCCGCAACTGGGGCTGGGAATTGTTTTGATGCGGGAAAGCAAATATCCCGAGGCCATCAGCGCCCTCAAAAAGGCCCGGCAAAAACAGCCGGAATTCCTCCCCATCCTGAGAACCCTGGGAGAGGCCTATTTAATGGACGGTCAGCAGAAAAAAGCCGTGGGGGTTCTTAAAACGGCCCTTGAGCTGGATCACGGGGACAAGGCGGCTCTTTTTTTAATGGGCACGCTTTATGAAGAACAGGGGAAAACCAAAAAAGCCCTCCGCATATTCAAAAAGCTATCTTATCTCAAACCCGTCAGGAACAACGTTTATTATCACCTGGGCGTGTGTTATGGCAGGGAAAATCAGTTGGCGCTTGCCCATTATAACTTTGGCATCTATTTTAAGAATTCAGGTCGATTTCAAAAAGCCGTGTTCCATTTCCAGAAAGCCAAAAGAATGGCTTCCGAAAATGCCGCCCTTTTAGAAAAAATACGCAAGGAAACCGAAGGTGTTGAAGAAATGAAGGATCAATCATAAAAGGAGGTTTGGTATGTCATTCAAAAAAGGAACTGTATCCGAAGAATTTGAAAATGCACTCAAGATCGGTCGCCCCCCCAACATCGTCGGGCTGTTTCCCAATTCCATGGCGCTCATTGTCAGCGGGAAGGTCATCGATCGCGCCATGATGAAGAAGGGCAAGGCCATGACCATTGCGGCAAACGGTCGCAACCACTTTGTCATTCGTGGTGCATTGCGGGCTGCTCAGCGGGCCAACGCTGCCATCATCCTGGAGATTGCCAAATCCGAAGGGGGCGGCAATGCCTACTGTCCCGTCAACTATTGGAATCTCGCCCGACAGGCCGATGCCGTTATGAACGAACTGGGGATAACGGTACCCGTCGCTATCCACGCGGATCACTACGGCATCAAAAGCCGGGCAGACATTGAAGCGGCCAAGGTTGAAATCCCCTCCATGTTTGAAGCGGGCATTACCTCCATTGCCATCGATGCCTCCCACATGCCGGATGAGGAGAACCTGCTGGCCAACTTGGCGCTCAATTCCCATCTGCCAAAATGGGCCGGTTATGAAACGGAAATTGGTGAAATCAAGGGAACGCTGGGTCTTTCAACCGCGGACGAAGCCCTGTTCCTGATTCAAGGGCTCAATGCACACGATGCTTTTCCCGACTGGATTGCCCTCAACAACGGTACCACCCACGGCATCGAACAGAGCGATGAAGGGATCCATGTGCCGCTCACCGCACAGATTCATGAGGTACTTGCCAAATACAATATGTCCGGGGCGCAGCACGGTACTTCCGGCAATAGCTCGGAACGTCTCAGGAGCATTGTTCAGAAAACGAAGACCACCAAAGCCAATGTGGCAACGGCGCTGCAGATGATTTCATGGGGCGTGAAGGTCAATGATTTCGGAAATGCCATACTGGATGAGAGCGGCGAATTTCTCAAAATGCCCTCCGCCGGCATGAGCGACGGCATGTGGGGCGAAATGGTAAGTTATGCCGAAGAGCGGGACATTAAAGGCGGAAACTACAAGAAGCTCAACCTGCCCTTCGAAAACAAACTGCTGGCCCTTCCCCGGGATATACGGGAGCGGATGGCTCAGGGGGTGGAAGATTTCGTTTATAACCTGCTGGCCCAGGTGTTTAATGCCCAGGATACCGCACCTCTGGCCCTGGAAGCGATTTTGGAGGCAGGCTCTTATGACCTGGGCCCCAAGAGCGCACGTATTGAAGACCCCGGTGATTGGACTGAAGACAAGATTCAAGAACGGGCGGCAGCGCTCGATTCAGACAAGGGACCGGCAGGAGACTTTGATGACTGAACCATCAACAGATTGTCGTCCCCATCGACATGTCTGGGTGGAAAAAATAGAAGCTGAATCAAGGGTTTCCGGTTGCTATCGGGTCAAAAAGAAAAAGTTGTCCACCACACGCAACGGAAACCCTTTTTTGAGCCTTACCCTGGCAGACAAAACAGGAGAATTGCCGGCAAAAGTTTGGGACAAGGCCGAAGCTTTGTCAGCGCTTTTTCGTGAAGGGGAGGTTGTCGAAATAGCTGGGAAAACCGCTACCTACCAGGGTCAGATTCAGTTGACCGTATCCCAACTGCGGCCTTCCTCTGAAACACCGGATCCTGACATATTCGTGGAAACATCACCCTTTGACATTCCGGAGATGGTGCGGTCCCTGAGGACAATTCTGAATCAGGTTAAAGATATCCACTTAAAGGCGTTGATTGATGGATTCTGGAAGGATCGAAAATTTATGGATCTTTTTAAAAATGCGCCTGCGGCCAAGAATTTTCACCACAGCTATCTGGGGGGACTTCTGGAGCACACCCTGTCGGTTTGCCGTCTGGCGGCCCAGACATCTGATCACTATCCATCTTTAAACAAAGACTTGTTGGTTACCGCCGCCTTTCTTCACGACGTGGGTAAAATCCGAGAGTTCTCATGGGATATGAGCATTAACTACACGGATGAAGGCCGGCTGGTGGGGCATCTTGTTCTGGGTGTGACCCTGGTAGACGAGAAATTGAGGTCGCTTCGAGATTTTCCAAAAGACCTGGCCATACGGCTGCGGCACTTGATTCTCAGCCACCACGGTCAGTAC
>JABGPV010000450.1 GCA_018644785.1 Deltaproteobacteria bacterium
CCTGAAAGCCCAGAGAATGTCCCCGAAATAATGAACGCATAGAGGCGGTATCGTTTCACTCGAATGCCGATCATTTCAGCACGGAGTTCATTGTCCCGGGTGGCCTGCAGGATTTTTCCGAATGGAGAGTTCACAATGGCCAGCATGGTAAGGCTTGCGGCCGCGAAAATTCCCACAACGATGTAATAATAAGGACCGCAAAGAAACTGAAAACGCCGCATTCCCTCGAATTCATACCCGAAAAAGAGAGGGATGGGTACACGAATGCCGTCTGATCCACCCGTGTAATGGTATGCTTTTTCAAGAACTGCAAAAAGAAGCATGCAAAGCGCCAGGGTGAGGATGGAGAAAAAAACACGGGTGTGGCGAACGCAAACAAGTCCGAAAAGAGCCGATATGGCCGCCGAGACCAGAAGGGCCGCTAAAATGGCGTTTTCAAACGAAAAATGGTCGGGCAAATACATGTAGAGGAGTCCCACGGCATAGGCCCCCGCGGCAAAATAGGCCCCGTGTCCGAATGAGAGAAGCCCCGTATAACGCAACAACAGGTTCACCCCCAGTCCCATGATGGCCAGGGAGAGCCCCGTTTCCATGAGGGTCAGATGATAAGGGGTTATGAATTGAGGCAGGGCAAGAAGGACAATCAATGCGACCGCATAACAGGCGGCACGGGGGTTCAGTATATACTTTTTCATTAATTTTCCCTTCTATTTCTGACCAAACAGACCTTCGGGCCGAATGACGAGAATCACCACGGCTATGAGAAAAAGCAGCGGCATTTCAAGTTCAGCAAAATAAGCAATGGTGAAGGATCGTGTGAGCCCCACAATGAGGGCCCCCAGAAAAGCACCCTTCAGGCTCCCCAAACCGCCGATGACCACCACGATGAATGCCATGATCAGCGGGTCCATTCCCATCCCCAGCACCGCGGGCGTGGTGGGGACCACCAGGGCCCCGGCAAGCCCCGCAAAAGCGGAACCCAGCATAAAGGCGGCGATGGTCAGACTTCTCATGGGAATGCCCATGGCCTGGGCCATCTCCCGATCCATCTCTATGGCGCGAAGCATGATGCCCAGCCGCGTTCTGACCATGAGCCACCAGATGAACAGCCCCGCTGCCAGGGCACAGGTCATGACGAACAGGAAATAGACCGAATAGATGTGGCCCATAATGTCGATGCTGCCCATGGCGTCAAAAGGGGCCGAAGCATATCGTGACTCGCCGCCGAAAATCAGTTTGATGAGATCCTCGATGAGCATGAGAATACCGAAGGTGATGAGGAGCTGGTACTCCAGAGCGCGTCGGTACATATGCTTGAGCAGGGTCGTCTCCAGCACAAACCCCACCACGCCTGCCACGGCTACGGCGCCCAGGACAGCCACCAGCATCATGACGGGAAGGCTGCTCTGGGCCATGAGCCCGATCAGGTAAGCGGCCACGAAACCGCCGACGGCATAGAGCGACCCGTGGGCCAGGTTCAAAATGCCCATGACGCCCAGGATGATGTTTAGCCCCAGGGAGGTCAGGAAGAGAAAGGCCGCAAAATATAGTCCGTTAAGGGCATATATCAGCCCCATGGGTAAAGATCCTCCTTATGGAGTCAGGGTTAATGGTTGGCGGTGTATGTGTAGGGGCGAAAGATTTTTCGCCCCTACCGCCGGCCTTTAGAGGATTTTTCCCTAGGACTTCCAGCCCTTGATCCAGGCCTCAGTGGAGATGCCTGCCGGTGCGTTCACCTGAAATGAGGGGAACACTTCCAGTTTGTCGGGATCCAGGATCGGGAAAGGATATCCCTTCACTTTCTTGGAGATTCCCACCAGGCAGTCTTCGCGAGCGTTGTGGTCTTTGTTGATGACCAGATACCCTGAAGGGGTTTCCAGGCTCATGTTGCCGAGAGCCTTGGCAATATCTTCAATGCTGGGCCATCCCCCCACCAGGCTTGACGCCTTTTCCACGGCCGTCTTATAGGACGCGATGGCCTGAAAGGCATGGTATGAGGGATAGGTGGGGTACTTCTTGTAGCGTTTATTGAATTCTTCCACAAACCATTTATTGAGGGGCCATTTGTCCCAGGCGGGATAGAGAAAGTAATGGGCTCCCGCACAACAGAGAAACTGGCCCTCGGGAAAGGCATCGCCGATCTCCTGGGGATAGGGTTCCCCCCGGCTCATGGCCAATCTTGCCTGCTTAAAGAACCCGGCGCCCATGGCCTGTTTGATAAAGGTCACGGCATCTCCCCCCCAGAGGGACGAATGGACGATCTGAGCCCCCGAGCCCATCAGCGCGCTCACGTGGGCCGTATAATCGGTCGTGAAAATCTTGGGCCACAGGGTCTTCACGATCTCCACCTTCGGCAGGAGTTTTTTGATGGCCAGTTGAAAAATATGCCATGAATCCCGACCCCAGGCATAGTCCTGGTTAATGGCGGCGATTTTTTTCACATCCGGCATATATTTCTTGATGGCAAGCGCCAATGCAATATTGTCCTGACCCAGGTGCGCTGCGGTTCGAAAACCCAGTTCATACTTGGGGACTTTGAAGGGAGATTTTTTCTCCTCCATGAGCACATGTGTTCCACAGTCATAGGCCAGCATGAGTCCGCCCAGTTCATCGGACATGGGAATCACCGCCTTGCAGTCGCCCGAAGAGATATACCCCAGGATCACATCCACTTTGTCTTCCAGGATCAATTTCCTCGCCAGCTCCACCTGCCCTTTGGCGCCGCCCGCCTCATCCAGACTGATCAGATCGATCTTCCGTCCCAGGATTCCGCCCTGCTTATTGTAAACATCGGCCATCATCTTGTAGGAATTATTGCCGGGGATTCCGAAAGGTCCGGCTGCGGGTCCGCTCAGAAAGCTGATGGCCGCCACTTTGATGGGGGTTTTGGGAATGGCCTTTTTCTTTGCAGCACTCGCATGAGTAGCGCCGCCTAGAATCATGCCACCGGCCGCCAAGCCGGCAACACCCGTCGTCTTCATGAAATCCCGTCGTCCAATTTTTTTCTCAGTCATTGCTAAGCCCCTTTCTCTACCTTAAAGTTGTTAGCGCCATGATGACAATCTTCATTCTCATCGCCTGCCTACCCGCTGTTTGCTGATGCCACCACCTCCTTTTTCACGTTTTGTGTTATGTTTGGTATAATTTTGTTTGCCCATGGGAGATTACAGATTGCTTTAAAAAATCGAGTATAGGGAACCT
>JABGPV010000451.1 GCA_018644785.1 Deltaproteobacteria bacterium
CGGGTCGTTCCAGTTTGTTGCCTAAGCTTTCCACCAACGCAAAGACCTGCGGAATGGCAAAGAGACCGATCAGCGCGGGAACAATGGCCACCCCGCCGGTCAGCACATCGTGGTACACAAACCGAGGGGCCCCCAACAGGGGACTGTACCCTATGGTACTGATCAAAAGCCCGAACATGCCCCCCAACAACCCCTTTAAAATAGATCCGGATGAAAGACCTGCCATAACGCTGATGCCGAAAATGGCGATCCAGAACATTTCCGAGGGCCCGAATTTCAGAGCAATTTTGGCCAGTGGCGGCGTGAACAGGATCATGATTACCATGCCGATCAAGCCACCCACCAGTGAACTGATAAAACAAACATAAAGGGCCGTTTGGGATTTACCCTGCTGGGCCATGGGGTGACCGTCCAGCAAGGTAGCAATATTGGCGGGGGCTCCCGGAATGTTGATCAAAATCGCTGAAATGGCGCCGCCCGCCACCGTGGCAGTATAGACCGCGCCCAGCAGGATCAGGCCGGTAGCGGGGTCCATATGAAACGTAAACGGCACCAGAAGGGCGACGGCCATGGTGGGGCTGAGACCGGGGGTTGCTCCGAGAACGAGGCCGCCGATCACGCCCAGGATAAGGGTTAAAAGGTTGGTAAAGGTCAGTGCCTGTGGAAAATAGTGCAGGAATTCTGCCATACGGGAAACCTCATCTTTTAAACCGGGTTGGCCTGGTACGGTAACTTACAGAAAATTCAAAAAATATGAAACAGCAAAAGGCCCAAGGCTTTTTGCGGAAAAATTTCTCCTGCGCCACGCCTTACGCCTTTCACCATCATCGTTTACCGTTATTTCTCACCATATGTAACCTGAAAAGCCATCTCTAAGGCACATTGAAATTCAGGCAAAAAAAGAAAAACCTGAGCAAAGCTACCGGTCTTTCTCAAATTTCTAAATCAAATCGAGCAATTTCAGCCGTTGAATTTTCCCGGATGGTCCCTTTGGCAGCTCGTCCATGATCTTAATAATCTTAGGGGTTTTAAATTTCCCCAGCAGCTCCAGACAGTGGTCCAGCAATTCTTGCTCATTGATATTGGAGCCGGGCTGCAGGGTAACGCCAGCCAGAATCTCTTCACCATAAGTGTCATCGGGAATACCGACCGCCGCTGCATCCAACACTTCGGGGTGCTGGTAAAGAGCCTCATCGATCTCCTTAGGCGCAATATTTTCGCCACCCTTGATAATTAGCTCTTTGATCCGGCCGGTTACAAAGACAAACCCATCTTCATCCATGTAGCCCAGATCCCCTGTGTGAAGCCATCCATCCGGTTCAATGGTTTCCGCCGTGATATCGGGCGCCTTGTAGTATTCCTTCATCACGTTGTCGCCCTTGATCATGATTTCGCCCTGCTCTCCCCGCGGCAGTTCCTCGCCCTTTTCATTGATGATCTTGGCGGTATTCCCCACAGCCGGCCCGGGTGATCCATACTTTCTGCGCTTAGGATCAATGGGGTTGGAGAAAACGGGGGCTGCTGTTTCGGTAAGCCCCATGGTTTCCACAATGGAAATGCCGAATTTTTCTTCAAATGTTTTGTGGAGCGACGGTGGCAGGGCCGATGAAGCGGACCGGCCAAAACGGACCTGATCCAATTGAAAGTCTTTTCCTTCCAGATCCGTGGCACTGCACAGATATGAAATCATGGTGGGCACCACGCTGAACCAGGTGCAACCATATTCGGATATATACTCCCAGAAACTGGTTGTACTGAATTTATTGGGCATGAGGACGCTGCCCCCGCTCACCAGGGGCGTCACGGAAGTGACCACTTCGCCGTTGATGTGATAAAGGGGCAGTGAGCACAGCGCCCGATCATCCGGGGTCAGTTCATGGGCCAGGGAGGTGTATTCTCCGCCGGCCACCATGTTCTTATGGGACAATATCACGCCCTTGGGTACGCCCGTTGTGCCCGATGTATATAACAGCAGGGCTTCATCCTCTTCGGATATTTCAGGGAGTGAAAAGAGTTCCAGATCTTCACCTTCTGGAATAATGTTCTCTGCACTATTGTCTATCTCAATCAACAGGATCTCCCGATCCACTTGAGAAACCGCTTCCATCAGACGCTCTTTATGGTCTTCGGAATAGAAAACCACCTGTGTATCGGAATGCTCCAGAACATAGATCAACTGGGAGGGTTGCACCTGCAAGTTGAGTGGTGCCACCACAAATCCAGCATACATGCTCCCCAGAAATATTTTGTTGGCCTGGTAACCGTTTGCCAACATGAAGGAGATCTTGTCTCCCTTTTTTAACCCCATCTTTGCCAGATATTTTCCAAACCGGATTGAGTCTTCCTTCAATTGTCCATAGGAGAGACTCAAACCAGGCTCAGGGGCTATCATATAGACCTTATCCGGCTGAGTTTTTGCCCGTTCATCGATAAAATGACTGATAGTCCGCATTAATTAATTACCCCTTTCTTTAGGATGAGCTTTTTGTATGGGCAATGTCATATCAGTTGCCGTAATCATAGCCGATCTGGTAGGCCTGACGATTCCGGTTGTGAAACTTGGGAATCACCATGAGGATGCTCTCTAAAACCACATCCTTATCAAGACCCTCAATCACCTTTGCCATATGGCCCAGCACCAGGGTGTTAGCGAAAAGGGGATTATTGAAATGCTCCATGGAAAGGTCTTTCGCGGGAAAGGCCTTCTGAGCACAGGGAAGACTCTCGTCAATCTCCTCCACGAATGCCGGATCATAGATAATCACCCCTTCCGCCGGCACCGTGTCCTTGAACCGGTCATAAGCCCCCTTGGACAGTGCTACAAAATAGTCCGGGGATTCGCACATGGGGCTGTCGATAATACTTTTGGACAGGACCACCTGACTCCTCACATAGCCGCCGCGCATTTCCGTGCCGTGGCTTTTCAGCATGGTCACGTGCAAATCCTGCTTGACCCCGGCTTCTCCAACGATCTGCCCGAGTCTGACGACGCCCTGCCCGCCAAAACCGCTTGCCACAATTTCGATTCTGTTTTTCATATGCTTCCGGTCCTCCTGATTTTTTCGAGGGTCTCGTGCACAAATTCAGAAAATTCAGGCCTGGAGTTGCTGGCATCATGCCAGATGCCCGTGGCCCACACCGTATCTTCTTTTTCCTGACCCAACGGTGCCGCCTGTTTTTCAATCCACTTGTAAATATTC
>JABGPV010000452.1 GCA_018644785.1 Deltaproteobacteria bacterium
CCTACGGGTGGTCAAGCAAATTCGGGAGGAGATGAATAACCAGCATGTGCGGGTGATTCTCCGCACCGGTCAGGCCGGCCGATTTCCAGAGGAATCCGTTATTGTCGACTATGACGTTAATGACTATAAAACCAAAACCGAACTTACGACAGGCAAGCTTTTTTCATCGGTGGTGACCAGCATCCGGGCATACAAAAATATCCTGGAGCTGCATGAACACCGGGAACACCTGGAAGAAATGGTGGAGAAGCGCTCCGAAGAACTGAGAATGACCATTGAAAAGCTGGCCTATCGTAACGAGGAACTCAATCAGGAACAGGAATTCGCTCAAAAAATTTTCACAAACATCATTGACCCCGGCTTCTTGGATGCCGTAAACATCAAGTACCTCCTTTCTCCCATGTCTGTTTTTAATGGAGACCTGTTGCTGGTTGAACAAGACCTGTCAAGAGGGCAGTTTGTGATGCTGGGGGATTTTACCGGCCACGGCTTGAAGGCGGCTCTCGGCGCCATACCGGTTTCTGAAACATTCAGATCCATGGTTAGAAAAGGGTTTTCCATTGAGGATATTGTTGAGGAGATAAACCGGAAACTCAAAGCGATTCTTCCCGTGGGCGTGTTCCTGTGCGCCTGCGTTATACACGTTGATACCATGCGAAATAAGTTGTCCGTATGGAACGGGAGCCTGCCGGATCTCCTGGTCTATCGAGATCGGTCCGGTATTGTGGCGAGGGCGCCGTCATCCCACTTGGCGCTGGGCATTGTGGGATCAGATGCTTTTGACAAAACCATCGAGGTGATGGATATCCTTCCGGGAGATCGAATTTTTATCTACTCCGATGGTATTACGGAGGCTGAAAATGTGGAGGGGCAAATGTTCGGCGAGGAGCGTCTTGAGGAATGTTTCACGAATGAAAACGAAAATCCGGATCATTTGTTTGATTACATTCTCGACAGCGTAAGAGCCTTTGCTTCCGGGAAATCCCAGGGTGATGATATTACCATTGTCGAAGTATCCCACCCGCTACCGGTAGATCCGGGAGTGCCCGCTCCAACTGTTGAGGAAGTAGGTTCCGGGAAAATGATGAAGTGGAAAATGGTCATGGTGTTAAACGCGGAAGTCTTGCGTGCCACAGACCCCGTGCCCATGCTCTTGCAGCTGGTTGTCGCCAATCCCGACTTTGAACGGCATAGATCCAATCTTCTCACCCTGGTCTCAGAACTCTTGAACAACAGTCTGGATCATGGGGTATTGGGATTGGCATCTTCCTTGAAAAATGAGCCGGAAGGATTTGCGTTGTATTATCAAGAGCGGAAAAAGGCCCTGGCTTTTCTTGAAGAAGGTTGGATCAGGGTGAACATGGAACATACGCCCTTGGAAAAAGGTGGGCGGTTTACGGTCATCTTTGAGGACAGCGGTCCCGGTTTTGACTACAAAGAAGCCCTGTCCCTTTCCCCTGACCAAGATCCAACCCGGTACAGCGGCCGAGGCATCATGATTCTTCAAAACCTGTGTGAAAAGCTTGAATATAGCGGAACTGGAAGTCATGTTAAGGCGGTGTACGACTGGCTGTAACGGTAATTGCCCTTAGGGCTTGGAGGGATCTGCTATGAAAATCCTGGTGGTTGACGATGAATTTGTCAGCCGAATGACTTTGCAAAAGCTCATGGGGAGCATCGGCGAATGTGAGGCTGTGGAAAACGGGGAAGATGCGTTGAAGAATGCCTTTTCCGACCATCCTCCGGATTTGATTCTCTTAGATATCATGATGCCTGGCATGGATGGTTACATGGTCTGCACACGGTTGAGGGCCGATCCGGGTACAAAAAATATCCCGATAATTTTTCTTTCCGCAAATACGAAAGTAGAGGATATCACCCGGGGGTTTGAGTTGGGTGCCGTGGATTATATTACCAAACCCTTTCAAAAGGCGGAGGTAAAGGCGCGCGTACGCACGCATCTGGCTTTGAGGCGAATGCGAAAGGAAGTGGAGGAAAAGAACGTTTTACTCAAAAATCAGGTTGATGAAATCAAGGAAAAGACCGAGCGGCTTGATCAAAGCCGGAAGCAGCTCATTCAATCAGAAAAGATGGCGTCCCTGGGTCAACTGGTGGCGGGCGTTGCCCATGAGATCAACACCCCCGTGGGCATCGGCATTACTGTCTCCTCCCACCTGGTCAAACAAACCCGGGAGATTATCTCCGCCTTTGATAACAGCAAAATGACCAAAAGCGCCTTGACCCAATATTTTGGAAAAACCCTGGAAACCAGCGAATTGATATTTACGCACCTGATTCAGGCCGGAGATCTGGTCCGGAGTTTCAAGATGATTTCGGCGGACCAGACCGTCCATGAAAGAAGATCTTTCATGCTGAAGGCCTATCTTGATGATATTATTCTCAGCCTCAGGCCCAAACTGAAGAAGGAATTGCACCGGGTAACCGCAAACTGTCGGGAAGATCTTGAAATAGACAGTTACCCCGGGGCCCTGGCGCAGATCATCACCAACATGATTATCAATTCACTCCTCCACGCCTATTCGGAAGGGGAAGCGGGAAATATCTTGATTCATGCATCGACCGAAGGATCAGAAGTTATTTTGGAATACAGCGATGACGGAAAAGGGATACCGCCCGAAAATATTGAAAAAATCTTTGATCCCTTCTTCACCACCAAGCGCGGGGAAGGGGGAACCGGATTGGGTCTCCATATTATTTACAACACGGTTACGCAAATCCTTAAGGGCAGTATTTCCTGTGAAAGTACGCTGGGGCAGGGAGCGCGCTTCACTATCAGATTACCCATTTCAATTGCACCAAAAGATGCAATCAGCGGTTAGCCGTTAGCTAATTAGTGCCTGAACAGTATCAAATTTAATCAATAAATAGCAATGGGTTACATTACATATGGTGCTCCAAATATTTGCGAATTATTTGCTTTAATACGCACATCATCCTTTACAAAATTAGCACTAAATGCTATAGAATAGTAGAAATAAGTGCTTAATGGTTAAGGATATAACGCAACGCGTTATCAATTCGCAAAGATTCGGAGAAAAGAATATGCGCAAAGTGATCCAAGAGCAAATGAAGTTCGGAGAAGTAGCTATCAGTGACATCGCATTTGACGTTCGCTCTCGCGA
>JABGPV010000453.1 GCA_018644785.1 Deltaproteobacteria bacterium
AAGGCTTTGCGATCACTACGGTATAAAAACGAAAATAGCCACTTACAACCAGCATTCCCGGAAAAGCAGGACAGAGCAGCTTGTTGCGCAACTGAGAACCGGGATGAAATTGGCCCTTGTTTCCGATGCGGGAACCCCGGGCATTTCGGATCCCGGTGTCATGCTCATTTCAGGTGCCATTGAAAAAGAGATTCAAATTACGCCGATTCCGGGACCTTCTGCCGCTGTGGCGAGCCTTTCGGTCTGTGGTTTTCCAACGGGGGGATTTTGTTTTCTGGGATTTTTGTCAAACCGCCCCGGTAGAAGAAAAAAAGAATTGGAGGGTCTGATTTCTGAAACACGAGCCATGGTTTTTTATGAGTCACCCCACCGGATCAGGGCGACACTTTCGGATATGGCTCGCGCCTTCGGTCCCAGACAAATGGTCTTGCTTCGCGAGATGACCAAAATATTTGAAGAAATTCGACGTGGCACCCCGGCTGAGCTGCTGGAGGGGTTAACCCCTGAAAAAACCAGGGGGGAATTTACACTGGTGGTTTCAGGAAAAGTTTCTGGAAAAGAGACAAAAGAATTGAATCATCGTATCTTGGATGCCATTGAGGGCCTTCTAAAAGAGAATGCCATGAGTGTCCGGGATATTGCAGGCGTTATTGCAGATAAAGAAAAACTGGCGTATCGGAAGGTTTATAAAGAATGCCTTGCCCGAAAAAGAGTGTTAAAGGGTTCATGAACAATGGAAATGGTCAGACGTCTGAAAATTCGCAACAGCCTGGGTCTCCATGCGCGTGCTGCCGCGAAAATCGTTGAATTGGCCGACCGTTATGAATCCGAATTGTTTCTCAAGAAGGACGGGCGACAGGTGGATGGGTCCAATATCCTCTCCATTCTCACGCTGGCATGCCCAAAAGGCACGGATATGGAAGTTCGAATTATCGGGGAAGACTCGGAGCGGTTCATGACGGAACTGGATGCGCTTTTTCAGGGAAAATTCGGGGAGAACAAATGAACGAAGACGCTGTTGCCGGTGAAAAAGCTTTAAAGGGCATAGCCGTTTATCCGGGTATTGTCATTGGCAAAGCCCATCTCGTGGAGCGAAGCAAAGTCAAAATCCTGTATCAGTATCTGGTAAATACAGAACATCTGAATGGGGAGGTGGAGCGGTTTGAAGAGGCCCTTCGAGTGGTCGAAAAAGAGATGGCGTCCCTCAAAACCGGAATGGCGGAGAAAGTCAACGATCTCTCCTTTATTCTGGACAGCCATTTGATGATCCTCAAGGACAGCATGTTTCGGGATTCGACCATTCGTACGATCCAGGATGAAAAAATTAATGCCGAGTGGGCACTGAAAAAATCCCTGGAAAAAATCCGTAAAGTTTTCGACCAGATTGATGACGAATATATCAGCAACCGTATCAGCGATGTGGAAAATGTCACCGAAAGGATTCTGAGGACGCTCAGCGGAAAAGCCCAGCAGAGCCTTTCGGAAATCGACAGAAGGGTCATTATTGTGGCCCATGATCTCTCCCCTGCGGATACCACCGAACTGAATATCGGAAGAGTCATGGGGTTTATTACTGATGTGGGGGGGCGGACTTCCCATACGGCCATCGTGGCACAGGCCCTGGAAATTCCGGCTGTTGTGGGCTTGGAAAGCGCAACCGAAGCTGTGGCGGACGGCGATCTCCTGATTGTGGATGGCAGCACGGGGGTGGTCGTTGTCAACCCTGATGACAGTGCCATTATTTACTACCAGGAGAAGAAGCTTCAACTGGAAGACTACCGGTCGAGCATCGCCAGGCAGAGTCACCTTCCGGCTGTGACCCCTGACGGTCAACGGATCACTGTTACGGCCAACATAGAATTCTTGGAAGAAGTGGCAGCTGTAAGGAATTATGGCGGAGAGGGCATCGGTCTTTATCGAACGGAATTTCTGTATTTGAGGAGCAAAGGTTTTCCGGAAGAGGAAGAACTGTTTGAGGACTACCGTGAAATAGCCGAACTCATGGCCCCTGAACCGGTCAACATTCGCACTCTGGATATCGGCGGCGACAAATTCTCCTCAGCGCTCGAAATTTCAAAGGAGATGAACCCTGCGCTGGGGCTCCGGGCCATACGATTCTGCTTGAAACAGCCCGAAATATTCAAAACGCAGTTGCGTGCCATTCTCAGGGCAAGTGTACATGGTCATATTCGATTGATTTTCCCCATGATATCCGGTTTGCAGGAACTACTGGACGCAAAGGACATCCTGGAACAGGTCAAAATGGATTTGGATCGCGACCATATCCCCTATAATGAAAAAATGGAAGTTGGCATTATGGTTGAAATCCCTTCGGCCGTTGTTATGGCAGAGGTTCTGGCCAGGCATGTGGATTTTTTCAGTATCGGGACCAACGATCTTATTCAATATTTATTGGCCATTGACAGGGTTAACGAGCATGTGGCACACATGTATCAACCGTTTGATCCCGCTCTTATCCGAATGATTGGTCAGGTGGTGGCAGCCGCCGGAAATGAGGGCATCCGTGTTAACCTGTGCGGTGAGATGGCGGGTGATCCTCTTTGCGTGCCGATATTATTGGGACTGGGTCTTGACGCGCTCAGCATGAATGCCAGGTCCATACCGCTGATCAAAAAAATCGTGCGGGCCACGCCCATGTCTCAGGCCCGTGATGACCTAAATGAGATCATGGGCCTGCACACGGCCCACGAGGTGCAACAGTACCTTTTTGAGCGCACGGGCGGCATGTTTCCCGAGTTGAGGGAAAAAGGATACCTGTAAAGAGAGCTTGACTATGAAAATCGTTTGTCAGAATAAAAAAGCGCGTCACGAGTATTTCCTGGATGAGTTTTTCGAGGCGGGGCTGGTGCTTCTGGGCGCCGAGGTCAAAAGCCTGAGAGAGGGAAGGGCCAACCTGTTGGATAGCTATGCCAGGGTGAAGCGGGAAGAGGTTTTTCTTCATAACATGCATATTACCCCTTACCCCTTTGCCCATCATATGGAAATGGACCCCATGCGAACTCGGAAACTTCTCTTGAACAAACGGGAAATCAAACGGCTGATCGGAAAAACTGAGCAGAGGGGATATTCCCTGATTCCCACCAAAGTCTATTTTACGCGGGGC
>JABGPV010000454.1 GCA_018644785.1 Deltaproteobacteria bacterium
CAGGTTCAAAGTACGACAAAACCTTTAGAGGCCCTGGAATGGTTTAAAGCCGACCCGGATCAATTTGATGTTATCATCACCGACATGACCATGCCTCGAATGACCGGGGATAGGCTAACCCAGGAGATCCTGGCAATCAGACCTGAGATACCGGTGATCATTTGTACCGGCTACAGCGAGAGAATATCGGCAAAGGAAGCGGAGGCCCTCGGTGTATCCAAGTACATTGAGAAGCCCATTGAATTGCGGAGTCTGGCTTCAGCACTTCGAGAGGTTTTGGACCAGAAATAATGCATATCAGTCAGATTTCTTTTTAAACCAGACGGACTTTTAATAGGGGACTGACCACGTTTATTTTTTTTGCCGACAACAGGTTTTTTCTCGATCGCCGGCTGTTCCCTGAGTAACGCGATGTCCAAGCATTTCACTCAACAGAAAAACGGGGTCTGTCCCCTATTATGCTATTATGATTCATTGTCTTAGGGAAAGACGTACTGAAAAAGAAAGGATGGTTTAAGGCGATGTCATCAAACATATTACCAATAAGACGCGTATTTGTGTTTATGGCCCTTGTGATGGTTGTAACCGGACTTGCAACCGGTTTCTTGGTGCATCACGAACTGAGGCAGTACGCCATATCAGAAGCCAATGACAAGGCAAACATCCTCATCCAACACAAGCTTGCCATCCAGCGGTATTACACCCTCCAGCTCAGACCGCATGTCATGGAGCTCACCAAGCCCGTTCGAGCAGAAGACTATTTCGACCCCGTCTGGATGTCAGGGACTTATGCGGTTCGCGAAATTGGAAAGATCTTTTCTGAACAGTTTGGTATGGGGGACTACTATCATAAGGAAGCTGCTGTCAATGCGCGCAGCCCCGAAAACGAGGCCGACGATGACGAGCGGACTTTCCTAAATGCCCTGAAGGCGAATTCTGATATCAAGAGTCACTCAGAGGTCAAATATGTGGGTGATGAGCCATACTTCGTGACCATGCGGCGCGGTGCAAGTCTCTGGAATCCAGTATGCATGCGTTGCCACAGCAATCCCGAAGCAGCACCTCAAGGCCTGGTAAAATTATATGGACCCTTACGGAGCTTCCACCGCAAAATGGGAGATCTGTTGACAGTCAATTCCATCCGGATTCCACTTTTGAAAGCCTACGCCAATTCAAATAAATTTTCTTTGCGCCTGTCCGTGTTACTCATCGGGCTTTTCTTTTTCTTTTCCGTGATTCTATTCTGGGCGCATCGCCGCTACCTTTTGAATCCCCTGTCTAAATCCTTACATGACAGGGAACGCCGGATAAACGCCATTTTCTCCGCCGCGGAAAATGTGGCCTTTGTTATCAACGACCTTGAGGATCCCCGTCACCCTGTGCTCGAATTCAGCCCCGGCGCTGAAAAGATATTTGGCTACAAAGCCGATGAAGTTATCGGAAACTCAGTGTCTTTCCTTCAATTGCCCGAAGATACAAAAAGGGTCTCCGGGGGACAAAAACCTGGCAGCCATGACACCCGAGAAATAACCCGGGAAACCCTTTTGCTAAGGGCGTCGGGTGAAAAATTTCCGGCACTATTTTCAACATACCCCCTGTCCGATGAGAAAGGCAATACCTACGCTTCCTTGAATATCGGTTTTGATATCAGCGAGACCAAAAAGGCGGAGGAGGCGCTTAAAGAATCAGAGGCAAAATATCAAGACCTCTACCACAACGCTCCCGATATGTTTGTCTCGGTGGAAGCGGAAACCGCGACCATTATCCAATGCAATCAGACGTTAGCCGACAACTTAGGATTTAAAAGGGAAGAGATCGTCGGCAGATTAATTTTTGATTTGTATACTGAAGAGAGCGCCGAATATGCGAGGAAAAATATATTTCCAGCATTTATGAAAACCGGAATCATAGAGGGGGAAGAGTTGCAGTTGCAGCGAAAAGACGGAACCCGGCTGGACGTATCTTTGAAGGTGTCGTCGGTTCGTGATGAGGATGGCAACATTCTCCATAGCAGATCGGTATTTCATGATATTTCAGCTCGCAAGCATGCCCAGGAGGCGCTGAAGGCGAGCCGAGACTATCTTGAAAAATTAACCAACTCCATGTGGGATACAGTTTTTTCAATAAAAATGCCGGAAAGAGTGATTGAGTGGGTTAATGATTCCATTAGACTCATCGGCTACGAACCCAGGGAGTGTGTTGGCAAAGATACGGCTTTTCTCTACTCGGATAAGGATGATTTTTTGGACTTTGGCGATAAACTGAAAAACGCCATGGCATCGGGAAAGGACGTGTTTCATACCGAGAGATTATTAAGAAGAAAAAGCGGCGATACCTTTCCAGCGGAAATTACTGTTACTTCTCATAAGGAAAATGATGAGGTTGTTCGAGTCACCAGTATTGTTAGAGACGTCACCGAACAAAAGAAAGCAGAAGAAGAAAAGAAACAACTCCAAGACAAACTCCACCAATCCCAGAAAATGGAGGCCGTCGGGACCTTGGCCGGGGGCATTGCCCATGATTTCAACAATATTCTCGCCATTATCCTCGGGAATGCGGAGCTGGCCTCCGATGACGTTCCAGATTCGAATCCTGCCAGTAAATCTTTAAAGGAAATTTCTCTGGCTTCCCTCAGGGCAAAGGATATGGTCCAACAATTGCTCGCTTTCAGTCGCAAGTCTGACCAGGAGCGAAAACCCTTAAATATGGGTCCCGTCATCAGGGAGTCCATGAAAATGCTCCGACACGCCATCCCAACCAGCGTGGCGTTTACAGAGCGCATTTCGGATGATCCATGTAACATTTTAGGGGATGCCACCCAAATCAATCAGATTATGATGAATCTGGTAACCAACGCAGCCGATGCCATGTTCGAAGAAGGGGGTCTTCTGGAAGTGACCCTTGAAAAGACTTTTCTTCAGGAAGAAAAAATCTGCTTTGATTGGGTTCTGTCCCCCGGCGCCTACGTCACCCTTAAAGTGAGGGATACGGGTGAAGGCATTGATCCCGGAGTCATGGACCGAATCTTTGATCCCTATTACACCACCAAGGAAGTGGGCAAGGGTACGGGGATGGGGCTTTCGGTAATACACGGCAT
>JABGPV010000455.1 GCA_018644785.1 Deltaproteobacteria bacterium
AGGCCCAGACCTCCCGAAGTATTCGCGGTTTGTCCAAAGAGACTGAACAGTACGCACAGCAACGGGGAACGCCGGAAGTTTATAAAAAAGCCCTGGATCAGGTCCTGGCCATTCGCATCACGGACAAGGAAGTGGATGTCTTTCTGAAAGAGGGAAAAATCGGTGAATATGCACCATAGTTTTCGAAAACATTATTTTTTTAGCGGGGTCCAGTCATGCATAAAAAAATTGTGATCATCCTTTTTGTACCCTTGGCATGTCTAATTCTTCTGGGTGCCGCTTTTGCCGACGTTGATCAGCAGACGTCAAAAGCAAACAACACAGCCCCCCTTCAGCTGGCCGGACTGCTGGACAAACTGTTGGATCCCGAAAGCAAGGAAAGCAAGATGCTTTCGGGAGCGGTTTCCCTTCTGGGGTCTGCTTCTGAAATTGATTATAAGAGCGAAAGAACCATCGGCGAAAGCCTGGCCCTTGAAGGGTTTCGCCGCTATGGAATGCCGGTGAAAGACAAGACGCTTCAGGAGTATGTGAACCTGGTGGGAAATGCGGTGGCAAGGAATTCAGGTCGGCCCAATATCCCCTATAATTTTGTTGTTGTGGACAGCCCGCTCCAAAACGCTTTCAGCTGTCCGGGGGGCATCATTTTTGTCAGTTCAGGCCTTCTGAAAACCATCCAATCCGAGGATCAGCTGGCCGGGATCCTGGCCCACGAGGTGGCGCATGTGGGACACAAGCATGCACTGAAATCCATACAGCGGGCACAATTTTTTAATGGTGTTGGAAAAATTACGTCCGCCACCATGGAAGGGAAAAAGGGCAAAGAGTTCGAGAACATGATTGGCGGCCTGCAGGATACCCTCTTTGACAAGGGTCTTGACCAGAACATGGAATTTGAAGCGGATACAAGCGCCATGGATACCGCATACCGGACCGGGTATGATCCCAATGGCCTGGTTCAGGTACTGAAAGAACTCAAACGGATTCAATCAAAGTCCACACAGAAGGGCTCCTGGTTTTCCACCCATCCACCCCTCGGGCAGAGAATTCAAAATTGTCAGGATCAACTTCGACGCTACCCCGATGCAAAGACACTGGCCCATCTTCCGGATCGCTTCCATCAATATCAAAAACGGATCCCGAACTGATGTCTTCTTCATGCTTTTCCCTGATCTGGAGCGATGACCATGAATTCAGCCGGGCGGTCTAAAAAACCTGATACGCGCTACGGGGCCCAAACCATTCCACCCGTTCGATTGCCCCTGGATATGGGATCTCTGGTGGAAGCCTTCAAACACATCCTGGACCGGGTTTACTCCGGTATTATTTTCTGTGATAAGGATTCCAGAATTCTGTTTATGAACCGGTTTTACGCCAGTCTGCTGAATGCAGATCAGGAAGAGGCGGTTGGGAAGCATATCAAAGCGTATTTTCCCTTATCCCGGCTTCCCTTGGTGCTTGAAACGGGCCAGGCGGAACTGGGTAAGAAATGCAGCCTGCGGACCAATCTGGCGCTGCTGGTCAACCGGGTACCCATCGAACGGGACGGTGAGACGGTCGGCGTTGTTTTACAGACCACATTTCGGGATTTCACCGAGATCAATGACGTGATGACCCGCCTCAATTTGCTGGAAAAAGAAGTCAATTATTACAAGGAGGGTTTGGACAGCATCCTTTCAGCGACCTATTCCTTTGAATCCATTGTAGGCCGGAACAAACGTTTGGTGGCGGCCAAGAGAACGGCTGAAAAATACGCCAAGACCGATTCTCCGGTGCTGATTATGGGGGCCACGGGAACCGGAAAGGAGTTGTTCGCCCACGCGGTCCACCGGGCCAGCCGACGGAAAAACGGGCCGTTTGTATGCGTCAATTGTGCGGCGATTCCCAGGGAGCTACTGGAGTCGGAACTTTTCGGCTATGTGGCCGGTGCATTTACCGGTGCCAAACGGGGGGGGAAGTCCGGAAAGATCGAGATGGCCCATGGCGGAACCCTTTTTCTGGATGAAATCGGTGATCTTCCCCTGAATGCTCATGCCAAGCTGCTGCGGGTTCTGGAGACGAAAAAGATTGAGCGGGTCGGGGGCGTGAAAACCTTTCATGTGGATTTCAGGTTGGTGGCAGCTACCAACAAAGGCCTTCGCGAGATGATCCACCGCAACGAATTTCGTGAAGACGTTTTCTATCGACTCAATACCATGACTGTGGAAGTCCCCACGCTGTCGGAAAGAACCGACGACATTTCAGCGCTGGTTCATTTTTTTCTGACATCCTCCGGAAATGGGGATATAAAAGTCTCTGAGCCTGTCATTCAGATGTTGGAGTGCTATTCCTGGCCGGGCAATGTAAGGGAGTTGAAAAATGTAGTGGCGCGTGCACTCAGCCTGATCGAAGGCGACACCTTTGAAGTGGAACATCTGCCCATGGAAATCGTTCGCTTTCAGTCCGATTGTCCGGATTCAGCGCCACCCGATATTGGACCGCTTTCAACCGAACTGAAACGTTACGAAAAAAAAGTGCTGGCGCAAGCCTTGCGATTGAACAACGGCAACATGAGCAAAACAGCCAGGTTGCTCGGCATTTCACGGTCCACCCTCTATGAAAAGTGTCGGGCTCATGAGCTTTGATACATTTCATCTCACCACTACATTTTGTGCCTGTGTGGATTTTTGCAATTTAATATTTTGTTGAAAATCCCTTTCATTTCCGGTCAGGATGCAGGGGGATCATATCATGAGAATGGAAGCGGTGGTTTCAAGGCTGGGATATGTATTCTTGCATTGAGCACGTTTCGATTATTGTGTTGGCGTCTGCTTGAAAATCGGCGTATTTTGGTTTGAAGGCGATGCTGGATTCATGCACGAACTATTTTTCTGAAACTGGATAGGCGGAGAATGGATTGACCCCCACATGTTGTGGTGGTAGGAATTTCAAAAGTGGCTGCAGAGGTTGAGACACCACAGGGAACATGTAAGGCATATTGCAGGTTTTTGACATGTAAGAAAGTTTAAGATATTCTCAATTTATGTTGCGAGGTTGGTTATGTTGTGTGATTCTTAATTCATATTATTCATATTAAAAGATGAAATATCC
>JABGPV010000456.1 GCA_018644785.1 Deltaproteobacteria bacterium
ATGGGCATAATCTTCAGCACCGTTGCCGATCTCCTTGGCGGCCCAGTAGGTGCCGTTGGCCAGCACATCCCCGATGCCTTCCCGTTTAACAATCATATCCAGCAGATAATAAAATCGTCCCTCATTATCCTCGGGCAGATCCGGCAGATCTTTATCCGTCAGTATCCCGTCTTCATAAAGTTCCAGGGCGAAGGCCATAACCTGCGGGGCTGAGAATCCGTCTAGCCCGTACTCCGTAGCACTTTGCGCGATACCCAGACCAAATTCAAGGTCGCTCATGGCTGCCATGGTGTAGGTCAGTTTTGTAAAACACTTCATCATATAGGTGGGGCGACCCGGAGGGGAAATGGTGGCGCCGCAGGTCATGGGACAGTTAAAGCAACTGATTAACCGTGTCCGCATGGTTTCCATGGTCTCCATCCATTCCTTTGCGATTTCGTCGTTCCAGAAATCCTTTCTACGGAGACGGGAGTTGCCCCACATGAAATTCTCGGTGTGCCATTGCTCGTCGTGAGTCATCATTTCCTGGGGTGATCCAAGGCCGGCCAGAATGGGCATGACCCCTTTAATGGGATTCTCGTTCCGGAACTTTATATATTCCAGCACTTCGTTGCAGAGCTCCAGGAATTCAGGTGGTTGAGCCAGATTGATGTCTTTGGTGCCACGAACAACAATGGCCTTTACCCCTTTATCTCCCATGACGGCCCCGATGCCACCTCGACTGGCACTGGATCTTCCCTGTTCAATGGAGGCAAAAAAGATCCTGTTTTCACCGGCCAGGCCGATGGCCGCCACCTGGGCTTTCGGTTCATTCAACTCCTGCCTGAGAAGTTCTGCCGTCTCAACAGATCCTTTACCGTGGAGGTGGGAGGCATCCCGTATTTCTACTTTGTCATCTTTGATCCACAGATAAACCAGATTGGGGGATTTGCCGCTAAGGACTATTTTGTCATAACCGGCGTATTTCAACTCCGGCGCGAAAAGCCGCCCATCATTGAAAAAGCCATCAGTTTCGTCTGGGGAGAGATGGTGGAAACAATGGTACGATTACAGCCCGTCGCCGGTGTGCCGCACAAAAGGCCGGCGGCGAATATCAGCAAATTATCGGGAGAAAAAGGTTCAACTTCAGGAGGAACCCTGTCCCATAATATCTTGGCGTTCGTCCCTAGACCCCCCAGATAAAGCTCAGTCTCTTTGGGGTCGGTTGCTACCCTCTCAATGCTTCCTCGGGATAGATCAATTTCTAAATTAAACCCAGTTTCTGCGTACCTCATTTTCTTCCCCTTATCAGTGCCTTATTTCCTAGTTTTCTGTCACAAAAAACAAGAAGTTCATTGACGGAAAAACCTAAAACTTAAAATCTAAAACTGCGGCTTGCCGCTTTAGATTACCCCGAACCCATGCCATGGGTTCGTAAGCGTTTAATGCTGAACCGGAAAATGCCCTTGAATATAAATGGGTTTTCAAGATGTTCGATTCGAAGTGGTTACAATATAGCTGTATCGTAACTATGCGTCAAGGAAAAAAAAGAGTTTTATGGCTACGGAGATGTCGGTGGGCTCTAAGGTCCGGTCACCACTTCCACCTGGGCTTCGGCATAACCGCCCCGGCCGGAAAGTCCCCGGGTTTTGAGGCGGCTCACCAGTTCATTGGCTTTAGACCAGTCACCCCCCAGATCACCCGGGAAGTCGAGATGGGATTCAGCGGCCACGACCCAGACCCGATCCGTGCCGTAGGGTTCGGTCACCACTAGGTCGTAGGAGCATCCGTCCTCGGGCAGGATGATGGGAACACTGGGCTGCGGCATGGCGCCGCATTGCCCGCCGCGGGCCAGTTGGCCGTTGTCGTCCACGGGATAGAGCAGTATGGCGTTTCCTTTGGGGTCCAGATCAAACAGGTAGACAAAGGCGGAACGGTTGAGGCGGATGACGAATTTGATGTGCTCTCCATTGCGGTAGAAGGGTCGGGCTTCACCCCGGGTGGTGGTGAGTTCCACCTTGAGGCCATCCTTCGAGATGGCGCCTGCGGACGGAGCTGAACCGGTGTTCTGTTTATTGCTCTCCGTAGCGGGGGCTTTAAGCAGGTATTGGGGAAACAGCGCGGATGGCACGTCGGCCGATGCCGCAGTGAACTGCTGTCCCTGCCGGTCATTGACCCGGATGCGAACTTCCACTTTCTTTTCGTGAAGCCACGCGCTCCCTTTCATTTCACCGTCGGCTTTGAGGAGGTCAGCGGTCAGGCTGGTGGTTTCATCCCGCTTGGCGGCTACCGGTCGAAAAGCCCGGGTGCCGCGGGTTCGCAGGTTGGCGACGGAAAGTCCTTTGAGGGCTTTTTGCTGGTCCAGGGGGAGAAACATGCGGCTCTCCGCCAGGGCAGGCCGAATCCATCCGGCCAGGTAGGTCCCCAATTCATCACTGCATCGCTTCCCCTTGACCTGAAAGTCGCCCATATGAAGGGTTCGGCGTGCGGGGTTCATGGCATTGGTTTCCAGTTTTCGCACCAGATACCGGGCCCATGACTCCCGGTCCGGAGTCAAGGACTCCTTGTCGATCATCTTCAGGGGGACGCTCTGTGAGGCCGATGCCGCCGCCTCGGGACCACTGGGTCCCAGTTTCATCACCTTGAGATCGATCCGAAGGTTGTCGCCCTGCTTCTGCCAGGTTCCCTGGAGGATCATGGCATCTTCCGCATCAGCGCCGGGCAGCAGTATACGGCATCCTCTCTGCTTCATTTCCGTAATCAGTTTGCCGCGCAATTGTATGGCCAGCGGAAGGCTCAGGCGGCTTTGGGATTCGTACAGATCATTGGCGCTGATGAGGATCGGCCGGCCCCTTAGATTGCCCTGTTGAACCAGTTGCGCTGCCAGTCTTAAAACGGCTTCATCCATGGTTTGGGGGGGTGCGTCGGCGGTTTCGGAGGCTATATTGCCGGTGGCATTGAGGGGTTCAAAATTTTCTTCGGCAAGGGCCGTGGACGGCCAGGAGTGAAAAATGGCAAAAACGATCAGCATGAAAATGGCCGGCGCTGTTTTCAGCAGATCGTTTCGAAACGCTTTTCTATGCCCCATGCTGT
>JABGPV010000457.1 GCA_018644785.1 Deltaproteobacteria bacterium
GTTTGGAAGTTTTCCTGTCGGAAAAACTGCCTATGCTGCAAGATCTGAACACATGTGTCATCGTGAACATCTATGGTCATACCCTTGATGAGTACGGCGCTGTGGCAGCGGGCCTCAAGGGGGTGTCCGGCGTTGCCGCCCTTGAGGTCAACATCAGCTGTCCCAACGTGGAACAGGGCGGAATGGCTTTTGGTACGGATCCTGCTGTTGCGGCACAGGTGACGGAACGGGTCCTGCAGGAGACGGACAAACCCGTTATCGTGAAACTTTCCCCCAATGTCACGGATATCCGCGCTATCGCCAGGGCCGTGGAACAGGCCGGTGCTCACGCCCTTTCCCTGATCAATACCCTCACCGGCATGACCATTGATGTGGAAAAACGCACCCCCAAACTGGCCAATGGGTCAGGAGGGCTGTCGGGCCCGGCCATTCGACCGGTCGCCCTTCATCTGGTGCATCAGGTGGTGAGAGCGGTCAATATTCCTGTTATCGGTATGGGGGGGATCCTGGAAGCACGCGATGCTCTGGAATTTCTTATTGCGGGCGCACAAGCCGTCCAGGTGGGAACCGCCAATTTTGCCAATCCCAGAGCGTCACTGGATATTCTGGAAGGTATTGAACAGTTCTTGAGGAACCGTGACATCGATTCCGTCAAGGAAATTATCGGATCTCTGAAATCATGAGAATCAAGGAGGAATCACAATGAAAGTTTCATGGCGCAACAGAATCGTTTTGCCGGCATTGTTCACCGCCATAATTCTGATGGGGTTTACATTTTTGGCAGTCTGTGAAGACGCATCTGCCGGCGCGATGGTGGAACTGAACAAAAGCGATCGAGATGCCCTGGCCGTTCTGGGGAGAGGGGTCGTGGGGAAGGCCCTGCCCGCGTGGCCCATTAAGGACACGGCAAGGCTGATACCCTTGCGAAAAGGGAAGTGGACCTACCAAATTACCGCCGGAGAACGGGAAGGAAAACACCAGGTCATGTCTATTTCCAAGACCGACCGAAAAGACGAACAAAGTTTATGGGATCGGTCCGTGGACGGGGATTGCACGGAGTTTTTTTCAGTCAAAGGCGACGGCGCCATCAACCTGGTCTCGGAAATTTACTTGAAACATGACGCTATCATCCACTACACTCCCATGCTCCCCGTAATGTTTGACGGCATGAAGCCTGGCGATAAAACACAGGTTGAAACGGAGATAAAGATCTACGATCTCCATGATCCCACCCATTTGAAATACAAAGGCCGACTCAAAGTGATCTATGCCTATTTGGGGGTCTACGAAATCACGGTCCCGGCAGGCAAATACGAGGCGGTGCTGATCAAGTCTTCATACAGAGGAAAGGTGGGACCTGCCCATGTTGTGGACGGAGGGTATGCGTTTTATGCCAGAGGTGTGGGCATGGTGGCGTCTATTGAACGAATGCACGTAACCGCATTTATCTTTTATGACAAACGGACCAAAACCCCAAAAGTGCTGATTCAAAAGGGCGGATCATAGGGTGTAGGGTTTTAGCTGAAGGAGCTTTTTGTCCTGGGTCGCCACAATGTGATAAAACCGGTCCTGGGGCACGTAAATATACGGCACGTCTTCCTCTCTTCGATAAAGAAAATGGGACAGGATCATCCGGTTTACTGCCCTGTGTCCGACAATGATAATGCTCTGGGAATCCCTGCTTAAATAGAGGGCTTTTTTGATCCCCATGTCCATGCGGTGTTTCATGGATGCGTATCCTTCGCCATCGGGATACACATAATTATACTTATCATTTTTCCTTGCCAGAAAAACATGGGGCATCTGGTCCCGTATCTCTTCATAGGTCATGCACTCGCAGATGCCGCTATCGATTTCATTAAAGTCTTTCAGTGGAATGATGGCGCATTTTTCCTGCAATGCTTTGATGGGTACAGCCGTTTGTATGGTTCTCTTTTTTTCACTGGTAAAAATGACCGGTATTTTTTTTCTTTGAAAATAAAGGGCCATGCCCCGGGCCTGTGCCACCCCGTTCTCCGTTAGAGCCGAATCGCCGCCAATGCGGTTTTCCAGGTTGAAGTGTGTTTCGCCATGACGGAGGAGGAAGAGATTTTTGACCGTATCGGTCACCAGAAAATCCCGGATGCGGTCCCAGTAGGGAATTCTATCCGTTATCTCTTCCGCCAGGATCTTGTTGTTCAGGGAGTCCAGCTTGACGTAATTACGCTCCGCTTTAAGGGGTACGTACAGTCTTTGGTAATATTCAATCCTTTGACGAAAGCTCCTGACGGCTTCGTCTTTTGCCAGGTGGCTGAATTCCGGTGAAGCCACCTTCCTTTGAATTCCGGCCTTGAGGATCTTTTCATCCCCATTGATGCACTCTATAAATAAAATCGGATGGTCTGTAATGCATCCGGCGATTCTTTCTCTGCGCTTCAGGCTCACGTTGGTAGCGTCCAGGATGGCCACATATCCCGTTCTCCCCAGGTAATCCGCGGCTCGTCCCATGTTGGTCACCGCAATTCTTTCCCGAAGTTCAACCCCCTGTTGGTTGTCCGGGTCGTAGAACTCGGGTTTAGAACTCTCCACTCCGGTGAGTCTCCGCCGAAGGTCTCCGTTGTTGAAAATGCCGGTTTTGACACCGTACTTGGTCAGATTTTCTTTCAACTTGTTGGCAATGGTGGATTTTCCCCTTGCGGGAAGACCCACCATGACGATGTAGAGTTTGTTGTTATGCATGGGTTATGCACTCCCGGAATGATACCGCGATTACCCTTGATCTTTCCAAAAGAACATTTATAATAAAAGCGAATCATGTAAGCAACTCAATTTCATGCATATGGAATTTCATAAAGGGAGGTAAAAGCATGGCACAAACATCTGTCTCGAGGCCAAGGGCAGAAACCCTGGTAAATGATTTTATCAGGAGCGTATACAACTGGATGGCCATCGGGCTCTGCCTGACGGCGGTGGTGGCGATGTATGTTTCCGGAAACGAGGCGCTCACCCGGCTCATTTTCGGCAATTCAATGATCTTCATTCTTTTGATTGTGGCGGAGTTGGGTCTTGTCTTTGCCATCTCCGG
>JABGPV010000458.1 GCA_018644785.1 Deltaproteobacteria bacterium
AATGCCGGTAATGGCGTCAATGGTTAAACGCCCTGCGCCGCGAAGGTCTGTTGAAAGGTTATTGGGATTTCGGGGCAAGATTCCTCCTCGTTAATAATCCTGTCATGTTTTAATGGTGTTTTCAAGGAATTTGAAGAGGGAATTCCAAAGATAATCTCTGCCCCTTAACACGCGCTCGTGTAATTGTTCTCGCCGGACAGACTCGTTTCTTTCATCGTCAGGTACTCGTCAAAGTCCATCATCACGTCGATGATGCCGTCAGGAGTGATTTCCACAACCCTGTTTGCCACGGTGGATACCACCTGATGGTCATGGGAGGCAAAGAGCACCACCTCCGGAAACGCCATCAGCGCATTGTTCAAAGAGGTGATTGATTCAAGGTCGAGATGGTTGGTGGGTTCATCGAGAATGAGGGCGTTGGCGTTTAAGAGCATCATCTTAGAGAGCATGCAGCGCACCCGTTCGCCACCGGAGAGAACGGATGTCTTTTTCAATGCCTCTTCTCCGGAAAAAAGCATTTTTCCCAGGAACCCCCGGACAAAACGCTCATCTTCCTTGGGAGGTGCGAACTGGTGGAGCCAGCCGATAAGATCAAGCTCTTCATTATTGAAATACGTATTGTTTTCTTTTGGGAAATAGGCGTTTTTGATGGTCACCCCCCAGCGGAAGCTGCCCTTGTCCGGCGCAAGCTCCCCGGACAGAATCTGAAACAGGGTGGTTTTTGCAAGGCTGTTGGTGCCGACAAAGGCGATCTTGTCGCCCTTATTGACAGTGAGGGTTAGATCTTCAAACATGGGGACCCCATCGATTTCTTTGGAAAGACCGTTGATCTCCAGAATGACGCCACCGCAGGGCCGTTCCGGTTTAAAGACGATGTAAGGATATTTTCGGGAGGATATGGGCATGTTCTCGATGGTGAGCTTCTCAAGCAGCTTCTTCCGTGAGGTGGCCTGCTTGGCTTTGGAGGCGTTTGAACTGAAGCGTTGGATGAATTCCTTAAGCTGGTCCGCTTTGGCATTGGTCTTCTTGATTTCGGCCTTCTTCTGGCGAAAATGGAGCTGGCCGGCTTCATACCAGAAGTCATAGTTTCCCACATAGATCTGGATTTTGCCATAATCGATATCCGCCATGTGAGTGCAGACCTGGTTCAGGAAATGGCGGTCATGGGAGACGATGATCACTGTGTTCTGGAAGCGGGAGAGAAAATTCTCCAACCAGGTGATGGTCTTTAGGTCGAGATGGTTGGTGGGTTCGTCCAAAAGCAGAATATCCGGGTTTCCGAACAGGGCCTGGGCCAGCAACACCCGAACCTTGTCGCTGCCGTCAAGCTCCTTCATCTTTTTCTGACGCATCTCTTCCGGGATGCCGAGGCCGTTTAACAGTACGGCGGCCTCTGCTTCCGCCTCATAGCCTTTCATTTCACCGAACTTGGTTTCCAGTTCTCCGGAACGGATGCCGTCTTCCTCGGTGAAATCAGCCTTGGAATAGATCGCCTCACGCTCGGCCATTATCTTGTAGAGCTTCTTATGGCCCATGATTACGGTATTGAAAACGGTGTGTTCGTCAAAAGCGAACTGGTCCTGGTTGAGCACCGCGATGCGCTGACCCGGCCCCTTAGTAATTTTGCCCCGATCAGGCTCAAGTTGACCTGCCAGGATCTTCAGAAAGGTGGATTTGCCGGCGCCGTTCGCCCCGATCAGGCCGTAGCAGTTTCCGGGAGTGAACTTGATATTGACGTCCTGGAAGATGATCCTCTTGCCATAGGCGAGAGCAACATTGGATGCGGTTATCATGGTCGTGTCCTCAAAATAAAAGCCACAAGGAGACTCCCAGTGACATAGCGTATTTTCGGTTAGAAAAAGCAGGGCTTAAAGCTGTTAATCTTCCTGAAGAAGCGGGTTTCCCTTTTCCCCTTTAGCGTTATTCTGTTTCTCTAGCTTGCGCTGCTTTTTTTCCTCTTTCTTCTTTTTCTTTGCCATTTCTTTCTTGCGTTTTTCAAATGAGTAGTTTGGTTTGGCCAAGACTTTCTCCTTGTAAAAGACACTGCGGTAAAAAAAGGCCCCCGCATTCTGCGGGGGCCTATGCAATGATCGATATCAGTTCTTACTGTTGAACAACATTTTCAGCCGCAGGACCTTTGGGACCGTCCACCACATCGAAGGTCACCCGTGCGCCTTCCTGCAGGGATTTGAAGCCCTCGGCCTGAATTGCGGAATGATGCACAAATACATCCTTGCCTTCATCCTGTTCAATAAAACCAAAACCTTTTGAATCGTTAAACCACTTTACTGTTCCTTCAGCCATCTTATTCTACTCCTTTGCGATGGGTTCCTCAGGGGAACCACTTTGTCATTGAGCCGAGGCATCATTTGATATCTCGACTGGAAGTCCGGGGTGTTCAGACAAAACAGGTTATCGTTGCACAGGCTTGCTTATGCCAAAAATGAAAATGGTGTGACAGCGGTTTCCGGCATAAAGTTTCATGCTGTTTCTCGGTTTACAATGTTTAGCAGAAACTTCGTCGGCAACGAACGATGTTTAAAAAACAACGAGGTTAACAAGGACAACCTGAAGGGAAATGCGCTTCTACTTAACTGATTATTGGTAAGTATAATCCATTTTCCAGATTATGCAATGAAAAAAAAATGGACAGCCATACCCGGAGCGTTGCAGTCGGGAACTCGCACTGGCTTTCCGGATGGTTACACAGGGCATAGGGCGTTTCGGTCGGCCTCTTTTGCGGGGGCCGGACCGTATGGATGTCTTCTAGAGAAATAAACAATCTCTCAAATCTTATTTTACCTGAAAGTTCACACCAGTTGTCTCTTCAGGGGATGCAACGCCGGACGTCCATATTCTGGCCATGGCCCTGTGTACGCCCCGCGAAAGGGGCCACAGATAGTTTCGGGTGGGGGTTGTGGCTGCTAGTTTGCCGTCCACATACCAGTCTACCATAGAATTTGCAGGCAGGTTGGCCATTTGGAATTGGAACGCCTCATGGTCATCGGGTATGCGGGGATCCATGGCCAGCTGCAGGCCGTGGGAAGGGTGTTG
>JABGPV010000459.1 GCA_018644785.1 Deltaproteobacteria bacterium
CACGGATCGTGGACGACATGGGCAACGACGTCCCCCAGGGAGAAATAGGCGAACTGTTGCTCAAGGGCCCCGGTATGATGACCGGTTACTATAAGAATCCGAAAGCCACTGCCGAGACCCTGGTCGATGGCTGGCTGTATACCGGCGATCTCTTTCGGGTCGATGAAGGCGGTTACTACTATATCGTCGGCCGGAAAAAGGAAATGATCAAGCGGAGTGGCGAAAACATTTCGGCCAACGAAGTCGAAAATATCCTTAAAAGCCACCCCAAAGTTGCAAACGCTGCAGTTGTAGCTGTGCCGGACGAAAGCCGGAATGAAGAGGTTAAGGCCTATATTGTTCCACTGGAAGGTGAAACACCCGAAACGATTACGCCTGAGGAGATTATCGAATTCTGCAAAGGAAAAATCGCTGAATTCAAAATCCCGCGTTACATCGAGTACCGAAAGACCTTTCCGCTGACCTCGGTGGGCAAAGTGATCAAGAGAGAACTAACAACCAATCAGAATGACCTGACTGGCAACTGCCACGATCGCATGAAGGTTGTTTAAAAAAAAGAGAACTGATATGACAGACGAACTACTCAATTATGATGCGCTAGGCCTTGCAGAACTGGTCCGCAAAGGCGAGGTAACCCCCCGGGAGCTGGTTGAGGTGACAGCCCGCCGCATCGAGGCCCTGGACGGCACCATCAATGCCATGACGACCCTTACCATCGAGCGGGCCCTGGACAAGGCGGACCAGATTCCCGCTGATAGTGTTTTCGCCGGAGTCCCCACCATGTTAAAGGACTTTATCGATTGTGCGGGAGTACGACGAACCGACGGTTCAGTAGCTAATTTGACGAATGTTTGCCAGTCTTCGGTTGCTTATGTTCAGGCCATGGAAGATGCCGGTTTGAATCTTGTCGGTATGACAAACCTGCCGGAGTTTGCGTCAATGGTTGTAACCGATAACAAGGCCTTTGGCCCGACACGAAACCCCTGGGATTTGACCCGAACATCCGGAGGATCCAGCGGTGGTTCAGCGGCAGCAATAGCCGCAGGATATACGCCGCTGGTTCATGGCACAGACGGAGGTGGATCCAATCGTATGCCATCTTCCTGGTGTGGGATCCTTGGGATGAAGCCCAGTCGATATCGGATGGTCTGTGGAGAACCGGAAGGTGTCGGTCATCATTTTTTTCGCACCCATCAGACGATTGGCAGAAGCGTGAGAGACAGTGCCGCACTCTTTGCCGTAACCGAAGACCGTTCTCATAAAGCAATATACCCGGTTGTGGGGCAGATCAAAGGACCGTCCAGCCGCCGATTGCGGATCGGACTGACCACAAAAAACATCTTTGGCAATGAGCCGGCAGAAGATATCAAAGCCGCGACTGAGAATGTGGCTGCCCTGTGTGAGGACCTCGGACACACGATTATTCCGGTTGAAAATCCAGTGCATGGAGAGGCGTATTTCAGAGCCTATGCCACCCTGTTCAGCATCAAGTTCAAGGGTATCCTGAAACCGTTTGAAACGCTGACTGGAAAGCCGGCTGAGAATTCGGGTTTGCTGACCAATGGGACCATCTCTCTTGTCCGGGAAGCGGAAAACTATACGGATGAGGATCGTCAAAAAGCAAAGGCATATGTGGAAGAACTGTCAGCCAAAATGGTGGAATTTCATACACAGGTTGATGTCTGGCTTACCCCGGTAACACCTGAAGGTCCTTCGAAGGTTGGAGCTATCTCTCCAGAAGGCTCCTACCGCGACAATCGTAAAGCAATGGAAACGGTGATGAGTTATACACCCATGGCGAATATGCTTGGAGCCCCCGCCATGTCAGTGCCGCTTTCCTGGTCAAAAACGACCGGCCTACCCATCGGCAGTCATTTTTCGGCCAAACCCGGAGATGATAAAACCCTTTATGAACTGGCCTATGAGCTGGAAGAAGCGCGCCCCTGGTTTGACCGATGGGCACCATTTTCGGCAAGGTATGTGACCTATTGAGGGGGTATTATAGGGTGTCGATGTTGATAAACCCCGTCGTCTACAATGGCAATAATAATGTTTAAGAGGGTATTACCGTGGAACAAGTGATTGATTTACGCCTTCCTTTTCCTGCATCGCGAAAAGACGCGGTCGATAAACTGAAAATGATGTTTGCCAGTTCCAACAGTGATGGGATTGCCAATTACCGAAACATATATGGTCCTCGATTGGCCGGTAACTTGGGGATGAGTTTGGAAGAGCTTCAGCTGAAAACGGAAGCGTTAATTCAAAGAGGGGCCGAAGACGAACTGGTGAAAATAGCAGAACCGCTGTCCTTAAGCCTTGAAGCCTATTTTGATCAATTGGATGAAGCCGAGGTCGAAAGTGGATTGATCCTGTCGCAAGACACTCAACGTACGGCGGATCTGATAGCCAGATACCCCGATCGGCTGAAAGGGTTGATCATTATCGATCCTAACGAGGGAGATCCAGCTCAAAATGTGGAGCACGCGGTCAAGGAGCTTGGTTTTTCCGCCGTGTATGCCTCCGGCCTGCATTTAAACATGGAGGCAGATGATCCCCAGTTCTTCCCCATCTATGCCAAGGCACAAGAACTGCAAATCCCAGTGGTTATCTATGCGTCAATGAACTTCAACACGGATCTTCGCTGGGATATCGGGCATCCAAGATACATCGATCCGGTCGCCCGAGCGTTTCCCCATCTGAAGATCATCGCCACCTGCGGCGGCTGGCCCTGGGTTAATGAGATGGTCGCTTTGGCGCGCCGTCACCAGAACCTTTACATCGATACCTGTTCTCACCGTCCCAAACATCTGGCTACACCGGGTTCCGGATGGGAAATGCTGCTGCAATTCGCCAATACTCTACTGCAAGACCGGATGGTGTTCAGCTCAGGTGTCGGAGACATTGGTCTGCCCCTTTCGCAAATCGTCCAGGAAGTGAGAGACCTTCCGCTGAAAGAAGACGTCAAGCGAAAATGGCTCTATTCCAATGCTGCCGAATTGTTTGGCTAGAAACTGGCAAAATTTACACGTGG
>JABGPV010000046.1 GCA_018644785.1 Deltaproteobacteria bacterium
TGTGGTAAAACAGACCAAAATTCAACTGCTAACGGACCTTGGACCTTCACACACTCTATAGCCGTTCCGGAGTGGCCTGAAGGGCCAGTTGGAGACCCTACTTGCAGTGACGGTATAGATAACGATAAGGACGGTGACACCGATTCAGCTGATAATCAGTGCTGATTCGAATGATATTCATCCCCCTACCGGTGCTGTTCAAACATATGGCAATATGATTTGCTTGCCTGATTATAAGATCGTCACCGTAACTCTTGAAGGTTATGTCAAAAGGAACGTACAGGTTGATTATCAAAATAATGGCATGCCAATTCTCCAAACAATTATATATTTAATTTAAGGTTTTGAGGGTGTTTTATGAATTATCTTAGATTATTGGGAGGTTACATGATGAGGTCTCAATTAACTTTTTCTATAACTGCACTTGCGTTGATATTTCCTTTAACATTTATCTCCTGCGCTGATAATGCTGACAATGATACTAACAAAAATCTGGAAGCTCAAGCACATATAGAGCAGGATTTCGTATCGAACCCGAACCTGGTTGCTCATCCGGATAGAAAGGTGGTTGCCGTCTATCTGGAGCCGGAAACAGCAGAAGAATCGGAAAATCTAACAGGGGATCCGGGATTTGATGTTATTCCTTACCATTACACGGATCCTACGAATCAGACATTCTGCTGGGAAGACCCGAATGCAGATTCCGACCACATGATGAAACTCTTTGACAGTGAAGGTCAGGAGCTTGCGATAGTTACTGCGAATGGGGAATGCACGACGCTCACTCTCCTGCCGGGAAGATACGAGATGCATCTATTCCACGACAATAAATCAGATGAAATGAATATGATATTCATTAATCCCAATGTATTGACAAACGAAACCACAAAACTTCTTCCAAGCTCTGAGGGTCTAATGAACAATACACTACAGCCCTTCAGCATGCTCGACACCTCTCCAATACCGCAGGCTCAAAGTCCCACACCGTCTCCTACTGAGCTTTCGAACTTGAAAAAATTGATAAAAACTAACAATTGTGACGGATGTGACTTAAGGAATACCGATATAGTTGGGTTATTAGATTCCTGCCCAATCTGCCTTGATCCCACTACTGGGTTTTGCACCGTAGATTCTAAATTCTTTGTAAATTTATCTAATGCAGACTTAACAGGAGCGACAATAGGTCCAGACGATTCAAGCGGAATTATCATCGATTGGTGCACGGCAACTATAATTGAAGCGAACTTCACAAACACAACTATACAAAATGTTACCTTTTATGAATCTATCATGAGCAGCACAGTGTTTAGCAACTCCTCAATCGATTCTGTGTCTTTCTTTGCAGTTACGTTATCGGGCGCTAAGTTTGTAAATGCTAATATAAGTAATACTAGCTTTGAATACGCGGACATGTCCCCGGACATAGACAATGATAATCTACCGACAGATTTTACACAAGCAATGGTCAATGGATCGGACTTTCAATACGTGATTGGTATTAAAACTGTGGTTTTCTGAAATACCAAACTGACAAATTGCGATCTCACTGGCCTTGACCTCTCGGAGACATTTCTATTTGACAATACCGATCTCACGGGCTCTAATCTTACAGCGACAACCATCTCGAACGTTGTCATGCTTAATGTGACCTTCGACGAGGTAAATTTTGAACAAGCCGACTTATCGGGCTTTGCATGTTCTCAATGTACGTTCAAAGGCGCTAATTTCAAGGGAGCTGATGTTCAAGATATCAATATAGATGCTACAGACGCGATATGGACAGATGGCACTTGCGTATGTCAAGACGCAAGTTGCTCAAACTGCTAGTATATGTAACGGAACATTCTGTGGATCTGATCGCCCTTGATATGGTCATACCCAAGGGGATCAATGGACGTAAGACATACAAAGAGATAATAAAGATTCGACCCGGTCAGAAGACCATCATGAATTCGGGGGACAGTGTATTTATTTTTAACTTAAATGTAAGATCGGTCGTGTGCTTTTTACATGGCAAGAATTGCGGGAGCGGTGGCGGAAGGCATTTGTGATGCATGAACGTTATCTGCTGGCATGTGCCCGGTACCCGGTATATTGAAGATAACCCTGTCCGCGCGAACCTGACTGCGAATTGCGGCCCGGAAACCCGGGAGAAAATCAAAAAAGAGTGATAATTAATACACTGTCCCCGTAATTATGTCCGGTTTTACGATGTTACCGGAGGCGCCATTCTCATTGATGGAAACGATGTGCGCGATGTGACGTTGAAATCGCTTCGGAAACGCATCGGGATTGTGAACCGGGATATTCTGCTTTTTAATGAAACCATTTCGTACAACATCAGCTATGGCGACCCCGAAAAAAGCACCCACGAGATCGAGGCCGCGGCAAAAGCGGCTTATGCCCATGACTTTATTATGGCGCAGCCCAAAGGGTATGACACCACGGTGGGGGATATGGGGAGCCTGCTATCCGGTGGACAGCGGCAGCGTTGCCATTGCCAGGGCCATTTTGGTGGGTTCCGCCATTCTGATGCTGGATGAGGCGGCTTCCGCCCTGGACGCCGAGAGCGAAGGGCACGTTCAGCGCGCCATTGAAGGGCTGAAAGGGAGCGAACCATCCTGATTGTGGCCCACAGGCTCAGCACCATTCGAAAAGCAGACCGTATTTTTGTGCTGGAAGCGGGCCGGATCGTGGAGTCCGGCACTCTTTCGGAGCTATTGCATCTGAACGGACGATTCAAACAGCTCTACGATATGCAATTCAAGGGTGAATGATCATCCCTGGCAGTCATGTTCTATTTGGTATCCATCACTTCTTGACTTTGCAACCTTCGATTTTGTAGCCGTGCACAAATGAAGACCATCCAGATGCAACTATTATGCACCAAGCTCCCACCCGCAACCGAATAAGCGGAAAATCGACCGACCCCTATATGTTATGGTTGCTGGAATTCCCAGAGTAGTTGCAGAGGTTTGAGGGGACGCAAGGAGATGTAAGGCTTATTCCAGATTTTTGATATGTAAGGGAATTTCAGATATTCTCATATACCTCAACAACCCCCAAATGTGAGATATGGGATCAATCTCAACGTTCGCTCAAACCCTCTGATTTGATCATAACACAGCTTTTTTGGGCTTAATGATATTTTGGGTTTTGGTAGAAAAAATGAGTTAAGGTCAGGCTGGAATATTTTCAAATATCTCTTTTTTGATGCGTCTCGGCAGGGCAAAATCTCAAAACATAACCGAACTCGCAACATAAGCAAGGCTAATCACAAGGTTTTGAAAGTGTTGATACTTTGGTTTCTTGGGGAAACATATCTGAATGGCGCTTTCAGACAATCAATTCACAATCAGCCAATCTCTAAAGTCCAAGTTCATCACACTGTCAGAATGGCGGCAAATACGCAGGACCTGATAAAATTTCAAGGAAGGTTCTGATGAAACTGCCCTCAACCGGCCCGAAGCCATTCAACAATGAAGTAGCTTCCCTGCTTCACGCTTTTTCTGAGATTTATAACCCCAGGAGTTTTGCCCCGTGGATCACCCTTAATATATATACTGAATTATTGTCAATTTTGTAAATGGCGCGATACTTTTTGTGGATGATATGCCTGTAGCTTGTTCCGAAAAAGAGATTTTCCGGTATTAGCGCAAAACGCTCAGGGAAAGTGTCCAAGCTGTAAATTTTCTTTTCTAATTCCAGTATGAATTTCCGTGCATTACTTATGTTGTCTTCAGCAATGTAGAAGAAGATATGCTCGAGGTCATTTTGAGCATTCAGCGATATATTGACCTTATATTTTTTTGCCACGCTTAAACTCCCGGAAAAAATCTTTTGCTTCGGAATACCTCCCTTCTTTTATATCCTTCTCAGCTGGCACAAGAAGTTTTAGCAAGTTGAAGGCATTGGTGATTTTTTCATATTCTTTAGCGTCAATAAGAACAGCTTCGGCCTTCCCATTGACGGTTAGAATGACAGGACGTTTTGTTTTGTGAATTTGGTCAAGTACGGTGTTTGTGTTGCGCTTTAATTCTGTTATCGATCGGATGTCTTCGGTAATGCTAATTGGCATCTTTTCACCTCATTCGCACTAATTATGATTCTATTACAATGTCAAATTGTACGCGAATATGATGTGTAATTGCAAATGTTATTTTGTGCGATAACGGTTGAGGTAACCCGCCAGCCAACGAGCTGGCTACCAACTTTTCAGAAACTAAGATGCTGAATCTACATCGAAAAAGCGCACGTTCTCGCGGGTCGGCGTTAAATGATCGTCAAGTCCTAATGTCAGTTTTGTATTCATATCTACCCTCCGATTGCCGAAGTGACGGATTGTTCAAACAAAAATATGCGGCAGAAAGAAATGGTTGTTAATCTCTGGATTGCTTTCCATGTAGCGCAATGGTTATCCTATTGATTTGACGTATTTTCTAATATATCTGGGATAATAATTGAAACGGGAATTAGATCAAAGAAAATTGAATAGGGACCACTCGAAGCACGGATTTTTGGATGAAAGCTTCATTGGTTGCCTCCGCGGCGTTAACGTGGTAATAAACCAGCCAACCGTGAACAGATTTTTTATAGGGAGACACTTGTCTTGAACGAACTTTCTTCAGCAATAGATAGTACCTTGATGGAATCAAAAATATTTGAGGCGTTTGTGGCCGGTGTGGACCGTGTTACCGCCTGGGCCGACCTTTTGGACAGCATCAATGTTTTTCCCGTGGCGGATGGTGATACCGGCAGAAATCTGGTGATCAGCCTTCAACCCCTCAAGCAGTCATTTGAAAGCAGGGAAGAATTGATTGAAGCACTGCTGCTGTCGGCGAGGGGCAATTCGGGAAACATCGCTGCGCAGTTTTTCAGTGCGTTTGTTTGTGTTGAAAGCCTCGACGAACTGAGTGAGATAGCAGAACGGGGGCGGGACCTGGCCTGGAAAGCCGTCAGGGAGCCCAAATCCGGAACCATGTTGTCAATTTTCGATGCGCTGATCGAGGCCCTTCATCACCATGATATGGCGTTGAATTCAGATGGTATTGATCATGTCTTGGACATTTTAGAGCGAGCGGTTTTACACACAACTGAACAATTGAAAGAATTGGCGACCGCGGGCGTGGTGGATGCCGGTGCCCTGGGCATGTTTATTTTCTTTGACGGTTTCTTTAGCATATTGTTCAACCGTAAGGTCAAATTCCGCTCTATTGTGGAAATATTTGAAAACCTGCTTCATGTGGATCCATCATGGCGGACAAACGGTGACGAGGGATACTGTATAGATGCGGTATTGAAACTGGCTTCGGGGGATTTGAAAGATTCTTTTGCAGCCATTTCCCGGTCGGGGCATGAAGTGGTGACCATGGGGCACGGGGATTTCGTCAAAGTCCACTTGCACGCTGCCGATGAATCCGGGGCAAGGCGGCAGCTTGAAGGGATCGGCAATCTGGTGAACTGGGTATCCGACGACTTGAAGGCGCAGACGGCACAATATCTCTCCATACCCAAGACCCAGGCCCTTCATATCATGAGCGATGCAGCCGGCTCAATTACCAGAATGGATGCAAAACAGCTCGGGGTCACACTGCTTGAAAGCTACATCAACCTCGGTCCAAAAAGTTATCCTGAAACTCACATGGACCAGGGAAAGCTCTATGAGGAAATGCGAAAAGGAACCCCCGCATCTACTGCCCAGGCATCTGTCTTTGAACGTCATCAGCGTTATCAGCAGGCGGCCAGCGTGCATCCTCGCGTTCTCTATTTATGCGTGGGGTCCGGATACACCGGAAATTATCAAACGGTCATGGACTGGAAATCCCTTAACGACCCGGACGACAAGTTGATGGTTGTGGATACGGGAGCCGCAAGCGGGAAGCTGGGGTTGCTGACCATTGCCACAGCCCGTTTTTCCCTGAAGGCCCAAGAACCCGATTCGGTTGCTAAATATGCCGAAAAGGCGCAAACCCTCGTTGAGGAACTAATTTTTATTGAAAAGCTTCACTATCTTGCCAGGGGAGGCCGAATTTCAAAAACCGGCGCTTTTTTTGGCGATATGCTTCATGTAAAACCGGTGGTCAGCCCGGCACCCGATGGGGTAAAGAAGGTCGGCGTGGTACGAAACAAAGACCAGCAGATTAATTTTGCCCTTGAAAAGCTGGAAGAAACATTGAAGGAGACTCAGTGTCCCTTGATCATGCTCCAATATACGGATAATCGTCGTTTGGTGGAAGATGAATTCAAGGTGGTTATTGAAAAGGCTTTCCCGCAGGCCGATGTCTTTCTCCAACCGCTCAGTCTCACCACCGGCACCCACTGTGGCCCGGGAGCCTGGGCAATGGCCTATTTGCCCGAGGTTCCAGTCTAGTCGGTTACGATGAACCAGTTGCCTTCCTGCAGGTGAGCGCCATATTCCCGGCCCTGTTTCCTGTAAATAACCACGAATTCTTTTTTCTGATTAGGCGTCGGGTCAACTCCGAGATTTTCGTTGGAAACCAGCATATTGATATTGTTATGGCGAACATGATTCTGAACATCGCCGGTCACAATCCGGTATCTTCCCCCGAAACCATAAAGCGCCCTTATGATTTCCAGTTTTCCGCCGCCGTGATGTGGGGGACGATATCCTCCCTCAGGCCCGGGAATCACAAACCAATCCCCTTCCTGGATGTGCGATTCCTTAATGCTGCCGTGTTCTTCATAAACAACCACCATCTCTTTTTCTTTGCCGGGCGCTGGGTCCGTTTCAAGATTTTGGTTGGATATCCTCATGCTGATGGCATGACCCGATACAAAATCTCTGACCGTCTGGGTGACATCCCGGTAGTTTCCAGGAATGCCGTATTTGGCGGAGATGATGTGGAATTCGTCGTCGGCCCATGCGGTTGCATCAAAATGCGCAAAAAAAAGAAGGCTGAGGATCGAAGCCATCAGTGAAAGGACATATTTATTAATGATTTGTTTCATGATCCTGAATACAGGTCCCAACTTTCATCTTGACAATATGTAAACGTAATAACAAAATACATTTTTAACAATAAAAAAATGATAATGCCATCCTTGAAAAACCTGACGACTTCCTTTAAACCCACACTCAACAATTTCCGGCCCCTCTGGATATATTTTGTAAAGAATCGATGGGCGCTGGCAGCAGGTGTTCTGAGTCTGCTCATAGTGGATTTCCTCCTGCTTATGATTCCCCTGATCATCAAAAAGGCCATCAATATCCTGGTCGTTCAGACTTCGGGAACCGGGGCCCTCCTGGTAAAGCAGGGAGCGACCATCGGCATGATTGCCCTGTTGATCGCCCTGTTTCGCTATGTGTGGCGCCATTTGCTGCTGGGCCATTCCAGGAAAGTGGAACAAGGCTTGCGCAACCGGTTGTACGGGCACATTCAAACCCTTTCCCTCTCATTTTTCCAGAATACAAAGACCGGTGATCTCATGGCCCGGGCCATCAACGACATCAATGCGGTTCGCATGGCCTGTGGAATGGGCCTGGTGGCCCTGGTGGACGGTCTGGTTCTCGGCACTGCGGCCATCGGCTTCATGATGAGCATTGATTGGCGGTTGACCCTTATTTCACTGATTCCCGCACCGGTTGTGGTGGTATTCACCCGGATGTTGGCCAACCAGATGTCTGCACGGTTTGAACGGGTCCAGAAGAGCTTCTCCGACCTCACGGAACAGGCCCGTGAAAGCTTCTCAGGCATCCGGGTGATCAAAGCCCATCAGCGGGAAGGATGGGAATACAACAGAATGAAGGCCAGGGGAGAGCGATATGTGGGGGAGAGCATGCATCTGGCCAGGACCCTTGCCCTGTTTTTCCCCCTCATGACCCTGATCACCAATGCGGGACTTGCCGTCGTGATTCTTCTGGGCGGACGGTATACGATTCTGGGAACCATCTCCCCGGGTGATTTCGTGGCCTTTATCAGCTATTTAAACCTGCTCACGTGGCCCGTTATGGCCATGGGGTGGGTGATCAGTCTGATCCAACGGGGGTCGGCCTCCATGCGTCGTATTAACGGTATTTTCGATGCGGTTCCGGAGATTCAGGATTCGAACGATGAAAACGGACGGGTTTCCGACGGCAATTCGGGAACAATCGAAGGGGCCATTGACTTTTGCGGGCTCGGTTTTCAGTATCCCGGCCAAACTGAATATGTGCTTAAGGATGTCAGTTTCAAAATCCGCCCGGGAGAGACCGTTGCCATTGTAGGGCGCGTGGGTTCCGGTAAGACCACCCTGCTGCAGATCATACCCCGGTTGTTGAATGCGCCCGAACATATGGTTTTCGTGGATGATCGGGATATTCGAAACCTGCCACTGACAACGCTCAGGAAAAAAATAGGGTTCGTGAGCCAGGACGTCTTTATTTTTTCCGACACCGTGTACAACAATGTGGCATTCGGAATGGATGATGTCACCCCTGAAGACGTGAGAAAAGCGCTGGATGTTGCCGGCATACACGAGGAAATGGAAGCCCTGGATAACGGCCTGGACACCCTGCTGGGCGAACGGGGCATTACCCTTTCAGGCGGACAGCGGCAACGGCTCACCATTGCCCGGGCCGTGGTGGGGGATTTTCCCATCCTCATCCTGGATGACGCCCTAAGTATGGTGGATACCCGGACCGAAGAGGGAATCCTGAACCGGATTCTGGACCTTCGGCGGGAACGGACCAATGTGATTGTTTCCCACAGGGTTTCCACCATTCGCCGGGCGGATCGGATATTTGTGTTTGACCACGGGTCCTTGAAGGAGGAGGGGACCCACGAAATCTTGATTCATTTGAAAGGGATCTATGCTGCCCTGTATGAGGAACAGCTTCTGGGAGAAGCTCTTGAAAACGGAGGCGTGAACTCGTCATGATGGGGGAATACGGGTACGCCGAGGAAGGCAAGCTGGGTAAGCCCTACAACCTCAAGTTGATGAAAAGGCTGGCTCATTTTGCGCGTCCCTACACAAAAAAGGTTGTGGCGGGGCTTATGCTGTCGATCCTGGTGGCCCTGTTTGATCTATGCGTGCCATATCTGACCAAGATTGCCATTGATCGGTATATCCTGGTGTCCTGGTATGAAATAAACGGAAAAATGCTGTCGGATAAAGCCTATGGGGATTTGAGTCAACGCTATGGGTCACTGATGGATAAAAGTGCTGCCCCTTCAGTTTATTACATCTCCAATTTGAACCTGAAGAAGATCGACCCTGCGGATATACACCTTCTCAAAGATCAACGTCTGCTCGGTTCCAAACGTTTTTACCGGATCGGGCCGGACCGGGACATCACCCGCTGGTTCCAGGGAGATCAAACGGGCATTTACAAAATGGTGGACGGCGCTTCAATGGTTTCCTACGAACAACTGGAGCGGTTGCCCAATAAGGAACTCCTCCAAATCAGGGCCGGCGATATAGACGGGGTGACACTGCTGGCAGGGGTTTTCTTTGTTCTGCTCCTGTTATCTCTGGGGTTCAGTTATGTGGAATATTATATCATGGAATTAACGGGTCAACGGATTATGCAGGATATTCGCATGAAGCTCTTTGACCGGATGCAGGCTCAGACCCTGCGGTTTTTCGATCGCTACCCGGTGGGAACCCTGGTCACCCGGGTGACCAATGATATCGGAAACCTGAATGAAATGTTCAAATCCGTCCTGATCACCGTTTTTAAGGACATATTCATGATCGTGGGTATCCTGGTGGTCCTGCTTTATCTTAACTGGCGCCTGGCGCTTCTTTGTTTCATCATGCTGCCCATTATTTTCGGTTTGACCTTTTTTTTCAGTTTCATGGCCCGTGAAGCGTTTCGGGAACTTCGCAGCACGGTTTCCAGAATAAACGCTTTTTTGCAGGAGCGCATCAGTGGTATGCGCATCATCCAGTTATTCGTCAGGGAAAAATCGCAAATGACGATTTTCGCCGGTCTCAACCGGGACAATTATCAGGCGGGCATGAAGCAGATCCGGATTTTTGCCTTGTTCATGCCGTTGATGGAGCTTCTGTCGGCGCTGGCAATTGCCTTTTTGATCTGGCATGGCGGCGGGCAGGTGTTACAGGAAGAGATGACCCTGGGGGTTCTGGTGGCCTTTATCGGTTACATCCAGATGTTCTTCAAGCCCATTCGGGATATTTCCGAGAAATACAACATCATGCAGATGGCCATGGCCTCCATGGAACGGATTTTTGAATTCATGGAGAAAAAGGAGGTGCTTCACCAATCTCCATCTCCCCGGAATCCGTCTCATGTTCAGGGTCATCTGGTGTTTGATCACGTCTCTTTTGGCTATGACCCGGAAAAAAGGATCCTCAATGAAGTTTCTTTCGAGGTGAAACCGGGCGAAACCGTTGCCATCGTGGGTGCCACAGGTTCTGGAAAGACAACGGTGGTGAGTCTGGTGGAGCGGTTTTATGACCCGGATCAGGGGAACATTACCCTGGATGGCATTGATCTAAGGGAGTGGTCCAATGAAAGCCTGAGAAATGCCGTGAGCCTATGCCTTCAAGACGTGTTCATATTCGCCGGAACCGTGTCGGAAAACATTTCTCTTGGAAGGGGGGATATTGAAGACGAAGCAGTACGCCGCGCCGCCCAAACCGCCAATGCACTGGGGTTCATCGAGAACCTGGAAAATGGGTTTGGGCAGGAACTGGGGGAGCAGGGGGCCGGTCTTTCAGGCGGTCAGCGCCAGTTGCTCTCTTTTGCCCGTGCTCTGGCAAATGATCCCCGTCTGCTGATTCTGGATGAGGCCACCAGCAGCGTGGACCCGGAAACCGAGCGCCTCATCCAGGCCGCCATCTCAAAAATGGCCCACAAAAGGACCACACTGGTGGTGGCACACCGCTTGTCTACGGTCAGGGATGCGGACCGGATCATGGTGATGCACCACGGACGAATCCGGGAGCAGGGAACCCACGAGGAACTGATGGCCATGGAGGGGCTTTACTACAAACTCACCCGGCGGTGGGAAAGGGGATAGTGGGAACGGGCATTGTAGGCATCATTGGCGACGTTCATGTCCCCTTGACTTTCAAACCAAAGCAATTTAAACTGCTTTACCATTCAATAAGTAAAGGGGTAAGGCGGGGAGGTAGAAATGGCGGTCAAGGCGAAGGTCAGCAGAAAATGGCAGGTGGTGATTCCAAAAGAGATCAGAGAGCGCTTGGTCCTCAGGCCCGGAGACAGAATCTCTTTTGAGGTTTCCGGTTCGAAAACAACGATAAGAAAAGAGGTGGATTCCCCCTTTGATCGATATTTCGGTTTTCTCGGGAAGGGTGTTACAACGGATGAAATAGTTAAGGAAATGAGGGGTGATCGGTGATCTATTCAGTGGATACGTGTGTATTGCTCGACATACTCCTGCCGGATCCAGTCCATGGCATCCCGTCCAGAGAGATTCTCAAAAAGGCCTCCCGAAGTGGAAAACTGGCGGTTTGCCCCATTGTGTATGCGGAACTCTGCCCTCAATTTGATTCTCGAACCTCTCTTGACGTCTTTTTGAATGAAACCGGAATAGAGGTTCTTCCGTTTACCAGGGAGATTCTATGGAAAGCGGGAAGGGAGTGGAAAGCCTATGTCGGAAGGGGAGGAAAACGAAAAGACAGAATCATCCCGGATTTTTTGATTGGCGCCTTTTCCAGTGTGAAGGCGGAAGCGATTATTACGCGAGATAAGGGTTTTTATAAAGAACGTTTTCAGATGGATGTTTATCATAATTGATTGAGCAAATCCCATGATTCAGAACAAAATGATATGCTTTCGACCGCTCGGGTCGATGATTCTCTCGGTTTTTTTCCTGCTGGTCATGGTTACGCCTTACGCGTCCGCCGATACCAAAATCGGCCCGGACCCGGAACGGGGGCCCATCAAGACCTGGACCGATCCCGTCACCGGCATGGCGTTTGTGTGGGTTCCGGGTGGGTGCTATCAGATGGGGTGCGGGAGCTGGGCCGGGAACTGCGATTCCGATGAAGAACCGGTCCATGAGGTGTGTTTAGACGGGTTTTGGATGGGGAAGTATGAGGTGACCATCGGTCAGTATCGGAAATTCCTTCAGGACGGTGGGTCCAGGCTTGGAGTGGATTGGAAAGACGAGGATTGTCCGTTGGGGAAAGGGAGATCCCATGCTCTTTCAGGCAATAAATTCGGTTCCAGCGACAATCAGCCTATGGTAGAAGTCAGTTGGTATGGCGCGAAGGCGTTTGCCGCATGGCTTTCCGGAAAGACGGGAAAACGCCTTCGTTTGCCCACGGAAGCCCAGTGGGAGTACGCGTGCCGGAGCGGCGGAAAGCCCGAGAGATATGCCGGGGAAGAAGGCCGTGTGGGCCGGGTAGCCTGGTACAGCAGGAATAGCGGTGGCAGGACCCATGAGGTGGGAACCAAAGCGCCCAACGGCCTGGGGATTTTCGACATGAGCGGGAATGTGTGGGAGTGGTGTCGGGATTGGTATGGCAAATACGGTTCCAGTTCCCGGAAGAACCCCACAGGTCCTGCCGGCGGATCCTCCCGGGTGATCCGCGGCGGCTACTGGTACGACCCTGCTGAGGTCGTCCGCTGCGGCTTTCGCGACAGCTATAATCCCGGAGTCACGTTCAACTACCTGGGCTTTCGCCTCGTGAGGACCCATTAACTTTTGGTTTTTTACCTTTGTTCTTCTATACACCCAAACACGGAGGAGACTAAAATGAGAAAGAAAGTATTTGGCATGAGCGTGTTTGTTTTACTGGCCCTGTGCGTAGTGGTTTCGGCCGTTCAGGCGGCAAAAAAGCCCAACATCCTGGTGCTCTGGGGCGATGATATTGGTGTCTGGAACACCAGTGCCTACAACCGGGGCGGCATGGGCTATACAACACCCAATATTGACTCTATCGCCAATGAAGGTGCACTCTTCACCGACATGTATGCACAGCAGTCGTGTACGGCGGGGAGGGCGTCCTTTATCCTAGGGGAACAGCCCTTTAGAACCGGTCTGCTGACGATCGGTATGCCGGGATCCGAACAGGGTATACCTGAGTGGGCACCGACCATCGGCGATCTGCTCAAAGAACAGGGCTATGCGACAGGCCAGTTCGGCAAAAACCACCTGGGCGACCGTGACAAGCACCTGCCGACCAACCATGGTTTCGATGAGTTCTTCGGAAACCTCTATCACCTCAATGCTGAAGAAGAGCCTGAGACCTATTACTATCCCAAAAATCCCGAATTTCACAAAAAGTTTGGTCCCCGTGGCGTGATCCACTCCTATGCGGGCGGAAAGATCGAAGATACGGGGCCATTGACCCGAAAACGTATGGAGACCGTCGATGCTGAATTTGGTGGTGCAGCCAAGGATTTCATGGCGCGTTCCGTCAAAGGCGACAAACCCTTCTTCGTCTGGATGAACTTCACCCGTATGCACGTCTGGACACGTCTCCAGAAAAAATACCGTGGGCTGACGGGTATCGGTCTCTACGCGGACGGGATGAAAGAGCTGGATGACATGGTCGGCGGCTTCCTCGACTATCTCAAAAAGCTCGGTGTCGAAGACAACACGATCGTTATTTTCTCCACAGATAACGGTGCGGAAAAATTCTCCTTTCCTGACGGCGGCGCCTCACCTTACCGCGGCGAGAAGGGGACGACCTGGGAAGGCGGCATGAGAGTGCCTCAGATGGTCAAGTGGCCGGGTACGATCAAACCGGGTACGATCTACAACGATATTATGAGTCAGGAAGACTGGATGCCGACACTGCTCGCAGCCGCGGGTGCGCCGGATGTCAAGGCGAAGCTCGCATCCAAAGAGGGTTACCAGGCCAACGGCAAGAAATTCAGGGTGCACCTGGATGGCTACAACTTCCTGCCCTATTTCCAGGGCAAAGCGGAGAAGGGCCCTCGTAGAGAGATCATGTATTTCGCGGCCAGCGGAATGCTCAACGCAATCCGTGTGGATAACTGGAAAGTGGCATTTGCCATCGAAACGGGTCCCATCAGTGAAGCCTATCGTAGTGTACCGGCCTGGCCTGTGATCACCAACCTGCGCGCCGATCCGTTCGAGAGCGCCTATGACGAATCGGCTATGTATATGAGATGGTATGCGGACAATATGTGGCTGATGGTGCCGGCTCAGCAATTTGTCAAGAAGTTCTTCATGACGATTAAAGATTATCCGTTCCAGGCGGGAAGTTCATTGTCTGCCGGTAATATCGGTTACCAAACAGTTCAGCAGCAAAAACTGAAACGACTTCTTGATAAATCGATCCAGAACTAAATTTCTCTCTTCCCCGGAGCGGTTGCGCTCCGCGCCCGGCTACCCTGTTCAATACTATGGCCGGGTCCGGTGTGTGTGCGGCGATGCCCCAACCACCTGGGATTGGAGTGTCGGCGACGAAGGAGGTGAAAAGGTGAGAGTGAGTGACCAAATCAGACCGGGATGGCGTTTTTATATCGGCGTCATGTTGTTTGTATTGGGTTTCTTGAGCCCCCTGTTCATTCCTCTGGTTACTGCCACGGCACTGCCGGCCGGTTGGAAAACGGCCCTTTCAGGACTTTTGATGTTAGGCATACCCGAGCTTCTGTGGGTGGCAGCGGCGGCCATCATGGGAAAAGCGGGTTTCAACCATATCAAAGGAAAATTCTGGGGATTTTTCAAGAAGGTGGCGCCTCCTGACGAAGTGGGACCGGCGCGCTACCGGGTAGGCCTTGTGATGTTCTCCCTGCCGATCCTTTTTGGTTGGCTGGCGCCCTTTGGTTTACACAGGATTCCAGGATATGAAGTGCACCGTTTGGTTGTGAATCTCGTGGGTGATGTACTTCTGATTTCCAGCCTTTTTGTGCTGGGCGGTGATTTCTGGGACAAGTTGAGGGGATTGTTCATCCATAAAGCCAAAATCAAGATACCCGTCCGCGAGTCCAAATAAGATCTCGCCATCTACGAGCGTTTTGGTATAAGATTTTGCACAATGGTCACTGAGGAAAATCACAAAGAGGTAATGTCCATGTGGAATATCAATGCTGACGGTTCGGTTGATGCCGGGTATTTTAATCCCGCTAAGATCAGTATCTCGGAAGCCAATGTTTCCTTGTGGAAGTGATTTTTTTGAGAAAAAAGTGAAGGCATTGGTTTGCTCGTCAATTATCTGATCAAAAAATTTTGAAAAACTTCCATAACGGATCTGATGCAGCCTCGGGTGGCGACCCCGCACACCGTTTGAACTCAAAAAGACTGTTTAAATAAAAGGATCCCGGACATCAAGGAAATCGAACTTCAGAAAATCCCTATCACCTGTATAGATTTTTAGAACGCCGTGCTGATGTAGAATCGAGGCAAGATGCGCATCGGGAACGAGGTTGCCACGAACAGGGAAACTGCCTGTCACCGCGCGGTAAACATCCAGGAAACCTTCTTCTTCTGAAAGAACTTTTACCCGTGGCAAATTCAGCAGGGACTCAATGTTACCAAGGGCTTGATCGGGTGATAGAGGATTAGAGAAAATGCTCGCATGTGTAGCAATTCGCATGTAAGACATTATGGTAAGCCAGGATATGCAAAAAAGCTCCGGGTCGGATATGCGGTTCTTCATAAATCCTATTGCGGCCATATGTCTTGGGTTTGATTGATCAGATGCATATAGAAGGATATTCACATCGATTGAATAACTCATTTTCCGGCTCTGTCAAGGATAGCATATACCTCGTCCTTGTCGGAAAGATCCACCAAAACATGCATCGGGCGTGAAATCCATTGCAATTTTGGATTTTCTTTCGGGGCTTTTCGCTGAGCAAGGGCGTCTGCAAGGAGTTGTGAGATGATTTTCCCTAAAGCTCGCCCCTCCTTCTTTTGTAACCCTTTGATCTCTTTAAGGATAGGATCGTCTATGTTGATTGTTGTTCGTGACATGATGCTGTGATGATATATCTTATTACATCTGATGTCAACTGTAAGGAAGTCATATATACAGAAAAGAAAAGGCCAAGTGAGATATTCCGCAATTTCAGCTGGTAAGTGGTATGTAAACAAATTTAGATTGTGACGCTTTTACCCGCGAGGTATAAAGGGCTGGTATTATGAAACAGGCAAAGGCTATGGTTAATTTTCTCACGTAAACCGATCTGGAGGCGTTATGATCCATCGATGTATCCTGCAGGCATTCATCACTGTCCTTTTTTTGTGCCCTTCTTTTGTTTTTTCGGCTTCAGGAGACAGTCCCTGTAAGATTCCGGGTCAGTTCTTAAATGAGAGACCTGATCCGGAAGGGGTGCCTACGCGGGTAAAGGTTGGCCTCTATTTAGTCGATATTACTGAAATCAACAGCAAAAAACAGATCTTCACCGTTGACTTGGCTCTTTTTCTTAACTGGAAAGACTCCCGGCTTACAGGTGATTCAAGCGGGATCTCATTTGAGTCGTGCAAGCTAAAACCCGCCCAGGTGTGGAACCCCGGCGTTATGTTTCGTAATGCGATGGACATTAAAAGGACATTTAGTAGTTTCAAGGTGGATCAGACTGGTACCGTGACGTTTATGCAACGGTTTTACGGCGATTTCTCGGTGCCTTTTGATCTGAAAAAATTCCCTTTTGATACCCAAATACTACAAATTGTGGTCGGAAATATTGATTACGGCGCCGGGGAATTGATATTTGAGGTCGATGAGGCCCGGACGGGAATGGGGGAGTCATTAACGCCCGACTGGGAAATTCATTCGCCCACAGCCCGAGTTGAGATTGGCAAATACCGGTTAGATGGTCTTAAGCGTTCTATGTTCCTCTATGAAGCAAAGGCCCACCGTGATCCCAACTTCTACATCTGGAAAGTGTTCTTTCCCATGATGCTCATTGTGTTCATGTCCTGGGCAGTGTTCTGGATCAACCCCGAGCCGATCGCCCCTAGAATAAGTCTGTCTCTTATATCGATGCTCAACATCATAGCCTACAATTTTGCGATCTCCATGTTCATACCCCGGATCTCGTACCTCACGCTCGCTGACAAATACATCTTGGGATGCCTGGTCATCGTTTTTTTTACACTGGTGGTAGGGATCAGCAGCAGCATTCTGGCCACTCGTGGTAATAAGGCTCTGGCAAAACGGATTGACAAGATATCGCGATGGGCAGCGCCTGCAATCTTCCTGCTGCTAACGGGATTTGCCGCCATGGCTTAGAGGGTCGAGAGAAATAATGATATTTAACAATCATTTGTGTCCTTTCGGTAAGCTTGCATAAACGAAAATTAATCATTAGGGGGGTAGTTGGAAACTGGAATGGGCAAAGGCCGAAACAGGATATTGCGGTTAACTTTGAGCGCCAACTTCCTCTTGGCGCTGATTTTCCTCCATTTCCTTCGGGTTTTCTTCACCCGCGCCTTCCATCCACCGCGTCAGTCCAACCGGATCATCGGTTTTTCCCTTATCCTAATGGTCTTGCTCATGAGTTATGCTCATGCGGATGAGGTGATCATGAAAAACGGCGATCGGCTTAAAGGCGAAGTTGTCTCCATGGAGGCGGGCAAGCTGATCTTCAAGACCCCATACGCGAACAGAAATGTCATTCCCTGGGATCAGGTGAAACGCCTTACTTCCGAAAAGACCCTGGAGATCTCTCTTCCCGACAAAGAGACCCTCAAGGGAAAAGCCATTATTGCGGAGGACGGCGCTTTGATCTTGAAGCCTGAAACCGGTCCCGCCGCTCCGCCCATACCCATGGGACAGGTAATCGCCATGGCTCGGCCAAAGCCTCCTGATGAATGGAAATTCACTACCCGAATCAGCGCTGGGCTTAATATAGAGCACGGAAACACCGAGAAACAAACTTTTCAAGGAGATCTTAATCTGGAGTTGTCAAAATATCCCTACAGGATCAAGTTTTACGGTGAGCTTAACCGTGAAAAAGCGGGTGATCCTCCAGTAGATACTGAGAATAACGGTCTCATGAACCTTGATTTTAATCGTTTTATATCCAAGAAGTGGTACCTCTTCGGCAATAACCAGGCCCAACAGGATAAATTCGAGGATTTGAATCTGCTCTGGTCTGTAGCTGCCGGTGCGGGTTACCAGGTCTGGGAGTCCAAGAGGAAGAACTTCACCCTAAAAATAGGCCCAAGCTATGTGAGTGAGCGTTACACCAAACCGATGGTAAGCATGGACAACAAGGACTACCGAAAATATGCCGCGGGATTTTGGGCCATTGACTTTGACATGTGGTTTTTGATCGGTTCCTGCAGGCTTTCACCATGATGACGGTTATTTAAGCTTTGAAGACACCCATGTATGGCGGCTGCGCACACGAACCGGGATCCGCATTCCGATCACACATGGATTTTTCACGTCCCTGCAGTACAATTACAACTGGGTCAACGCCCCGGCAGACGGGAAGCTCCGTTATGACTCAGGGATCCTGTTCAAGTTGGGATGGGGATTATAGCTCGGGCGGCGGCGTAGAATTCATACGGCACTGGGCCGAGCGCGTTGACAGGATTTCGCCTGTGGCATAAACTGAGGTCTGCCGCGGTTTAAAGGGCCGGCGGGAATAATATTAAGGGCCTCGAAAAAAATGATCACGCAATCTCAGAACGGTTTCATTCAGCGTCTATTCTATTCCATATTCCCAAAGATACTGCGGGAGGGCAAGGACCAAAACCGTTATCGCGGTTATTTGAACACGTTCATCCTGCACTTTCGGCCCCGCAATGTCCCGGAACGGACCCTCCGGTTCACCCTGACCTGGGGACTCGGGGGCATGGCTTTTGTCCTGGTGACGCTCCTGATCGGGACAGGATTGCTGTTGAAGTTTTTTTATCTACCCTCTCCGGAAAAAGCCTACGAGTCGGTTCTTTACCTTCAAAATACCGTGCTTTTCGGCCAACTCATCCGGAACATCCACCACTGGAGCGCCAATCTGGCTCTGGTGGTGGTCTTTCTGCATTTCATCCGGGTGTTCTTGACAGGGGCCTTTCAGCCGCCGCGCCAGCTCAATTGGGTCGTGGGTTTAGGCCTTCTTATTCTTGTGCTGTTGTCTAATTTTACCGGCTATCTTCTGCCGTGGGACCAACTTTCCTTTTGGGCAATCACCATCAGTATGGGTATGCTGGAGTACATGCCGGTGGGAGGTATTTGGCTCCAGGAACTGATCCAGGGCGGAACGGAAGTGGGGCCGGCCACCCTGTCCAATTTCTATGCCATTCACACGGCCGTACTGCCTGTTTTGCTCATCTTTTTTCTATTGTTCCATTTCTGGCGTGTGCGAAAAGCAGGTGGTGTTGTGGTTCCTCGCGGTCCTGATGAAGAGATGGGAAACCGGGGGGAAACTGTTCCCACAATCCCCAATCTGTTGCTGCGTGAATTGACCGTCGCCCTGGTACTGCTTGCATTCATTCTGATTTTATCTGTCCTGTTCAATGCGCCCCTGGAAAGCAAGGCGAATCCCGGTTTGAGTCTCAATCCCACAAAGGCCCCCTGGTATTTCATGGGCATTCAGGAATTGCTGCTCCATTTTCATCCCCTGTTTTCCCTGTTTGTTATTCCGCTTTGCATGGGGATCGGTCTTGCCATGCTCCCCTATTTAAAGTACCCGTCCAACCCCGCGGGAATCTGGATGACCTCTCTTAAGGGTCGAAAAATGGCACTGACGGCTGTTTTTTTCGCTGTTGGCGCCACCATCGGGGGTGTCCTGCTAGATGAGTACGTCATCCGTTGCCCTTCCTGGATGTCGGATGTCCCGGTATATCTCACCGCCGGACTGATCCCGTTCATGGTCATTCTGGCGGTGATTCTGGGGTTCTATGTGAAAACGAAACAGTACTACGCCGCTAACCGCAATGAAGCCGTTCAAACGCTATTGATACTTCTTTTGACCGCATTTGTGGTTCTGACGGTAATCGGCATAGGGTTCAGGGGACCCGGGATGAAACTGGTTTGGCCGTAGAGAGGGAGGGAAGAATGAAGAAGGTAAAGGGTCCGGTTCAAGAAGAACCTCAAACAGAGACGTCAAGGCGGTCTTTCCTGAACAAGCTCTGGATGGGCTTAGGTCTCCTGGCAATGGTGGAATTTATTGCCCTGGTGGCTACGTTCCTGTGGCCAAGAAGCAAACTGGCGAAGGGTGAGGCGGCAGATCTGATCATCACAGCCGGTCCGGTTGACAAATTCAAAGTGGATTCCGTGACGGCGTTTGTAAGGGGAAAATTTTATCTGGCCCGGCTGGCGGACGGCGGTTTCCTGGCCCTGTCGCGCAAATGTACCCATCTGGGGTGTACCGTCCCCTGGCTTCCCAAAGAAGGGATGTTTGAATGCCCCTGTCATGCCTCGGCATTTGATATCCGGGGTGAAGTGATCAGACCGCCGGCGCCTCGCGCCCTTGATATCTACCATCTGTTTATTGAAAACAATGTGGTCAAAGTGGATACGAGCCGGGTGATCAAGCGAGGGCGCTTTGATGTTTCACAGGTGGTGTATTCTTGAATAAAACCATGCTCCATTGGAAACTGACCGGCATTGTCGCCACCCTGGTGATCATCCTTTCCATACCGTTGTATCTGTTTATGGAAAAAAACATTGTTTCCGTCGGAGAAAATCTCCAGGCCGAACCCCATAGTACCTTTGTGGGCAGCCTGAAATGTATGGATTGCCACAAAAATGAATTCGACAAATGGCAGGGATCCCACCACGACCATGCCATGCACGTGGCGGATGACCTGACCGTTTTGGGTGATTTCAATGATGCGGTATTTGAAAACCACGGGATTCGTTCCCGATTCTATGGAAAGGGCGGAAAATTTTTTGTTAAGACCTTGGGTCCTGACGGAAAAATGGGGGAGTTTGAGATCACCCACACCTTCGGATGGTTTCCGCTGCAACAGTACCTGGTTCCTTTCCCGGGCGGTCGCCTCCAGTGCCTCCCCATCGCATGGGATGAGCGTGATAAAAAATGGTACCACCTCTATCCCGATCTGTCGGATCCGAAAGACTGGCTCTATTGGACAAACGCCGGGCAAAACTGGAACGGCATGTGCGCGGAGTGTCACTCCACGAATTTGAAGAAGAATTATGATCCCGTAACGGACACCTATAATACCACCTGGTCTGATATCAATGTGGGCTGTGAGGCCTGTCATGGCCCGGGATCAAGCCATGTGGCATGGGCTGAGACGCCTGACATGGGACGACCCCGGGTCGATAATTTTGATCTGGCGGTGAAAACCTCCGGATTGAATTCCAGGGGGATGGTGGAACTCTGCGCGCCATGTCATTCCAGGCGTGCTGCCCTGGGAGATTATACCCATTCAGAATCCGATCTGCTGGACAGTCTTTTGCCCAGCCGGCTGAACGAAGGGCTGTATTACCCCGACGGCCAGATCCTGGAAGAGGTGTATGTGTATGGATCCTTTACCCAGAGCAAGATGTACCATTCCGATGTGGATTGCAGTGATTGCCACGATGTGCACAGCCTCAAGCTTGTAAAAGAGGGTAACGAACTTTGCCTGCAATGCCACCGCGCAGCGGAATACGACACCAAAGCCCATCACTTCCACAAGCAAACAGGGGAAGTAGGCGAACCGATCCGGTCCAAAGACGGTACCGTCTCCTTTGAAGTGGGCACCGGCGCCCAGTGCATCTTATGCCACATGCCGGGCCGCACCTATATGGGCATCGACTATCGGCCGGACCACAGCCTTCGGATTCCGAGGCCGGATCTCAGCAGCAGTATCCAAGTCCCCAATGCCTGCAACCGCTGTCATTTCCATAAAACAAATGCCTGGTCCCATGAGACCATGACCAAATGGTATGGGCCGGGTCGCAGGCCCCATTATGGAACCGTGTTGGAGGACGGCCGAAAGGGATCACCCCAGGCTGAAAAAGCCTTGCTGAAAATGGCCGCCGACCCCCTTTATCCGGTCATCGTAAGGGCCACGGCGCTTTCCCTTCTGACCGCCTACCCCGGTGAAAGCACTCGGCGCACCTTTGAACTCGCCCTCATGGATGAAGAAGCATTGATCCGCCAGGCCGCGGTGAGCGGCCTGCAGGCGAAGAGTGAAAAAAAATTGGCCGAACTTCTTACACCACTCCTTTACGATCCGGTCAAAGCGGTACGCATTGAAGCGGCCCGGAAGCTTGCGGGAAAACCTGGTGCACATCTGAACGAAGAGGACCGAAAGGTCTTTAACCGCGTACTGGTGGAATTTGAAAAGGCAATGATCTATGCCGCCGATTTCGCCTATGCCCGATTCAACCTGGCCAATCTTGATATGGCTCTTGACCGGCCTGAGTCAGCCATTCAAAATTACAAAGCGGCCATTGCCATTGATGACCTGTTCTATCCGGCCAAAGTCAATCTGGCCATGCTGTACAATGGCATGGGGGAAAAAGACCAGGCCGAAGATCTCCTCCGTCAGGTTGTGGCAGCCCATCCACAGCAATACCAGACGGCCTATTCCCTGGGGCTTCTCCTGGCCGAAAAGAAGAGGTACGGGGAAGCCGCTCAATATCTGGCCGCAGCCGCCCATGGAATGCCCGACCATGCCCGGGTCCATTATAATCTGGGCGTTCTTCTGGACTATCTCGGAAAGGATTTGGAAGCAGAAAAGGCGCTGTTGCGGACACTTGAAATAGAACCTGAAAACATCAGCTTCCTGACCGCTGCGGCGCAGTATTACATAAAACGCAGGCAATATGAAAAAGCAGAAGTTTTGACTGAAAGAATTGCCACCTTGAAAACCAAAGCACATTGAGGGATTCAGTGAAGGGTTTCAGATGGGACGAAGCGCTCTGTCTCATCCATGGAACGGCCCAAATCAGAGCACGAATTGAAACCTTATCTGAAAAATGTTGGCATTTCCCCCATCGATGGGAGGATCATCGCGATCCATCGCCCGGGCGTGGACATAATTGAACATGATACGGGTGTTCCCATTCAGGTACCAGTTGAGACCGGCGGTCAGATCGATCTCCTTACCCCCCTGAATGCCTTTGCTGTTGAGATCCACATAGGAGAGGCGGAAGGCCGTCTCCAGAGCCCCCCATCCACCTCCCTTGAACTGGAAGGCACTCGTGGGCGTCACACCCTTGAAAATGCCCTTAGACTGGTCATATGGCCGATGTTCACCGGTCAAAAAATAGCTCCCATACACGTAAAAGCCCCAGAATCCCGGATCCCCCACCGATTCCGCGTTAGCGAACTGCTGAAACAGTTCGCCTTGAACCGACAAAGGCCCTCGAACCATGGCCGCCTCATAACCGAAAAGGTCCGCCGCCTCAGTGAAGAATTCCCCCGTATTTACAAAAGTGTCATTGGTAA
>JABGPV010000460.1 GCA_018644785.1 Deltaproteobacteria bacterium
TTTTTGATGGTGTACCGCCATCGGCCGAACCGGTAAACGATCATGACCCAGAATCCCTGACAACCCCAATCCCCTTCGTAGGCTTTCAGGTCTTCCCTCAAATTTGGAAATATCCCCATGGGTTCTCCCATTCCGCAATCCGCAATCCGCAATCATATCACCATGGTATGGGAGGCGAAACCGTGCCCATCCTTGTATCCCACAGGGCCTGAAGTCCCTGGCGGACAAAGCCGGCGGATTCCTCCCGCTTCAGTGCCCTGTTTTCACCGCCCGGTCTCAGGTTAACCAGGTAGCGCAAGGCATGCCATTTGATTTCCACCCCTGCGTTGGCGAGAAGGGATAACAAGCCGCGATTTTTTCTGAAATAGAGATACTCGCTTCGCATCCTGAACTTCAGCACCTGGGAACCACCTTTGTCGAACTTCTGGTCCTTTCGGGTCCTGGCACTCCCTCCCCCCACATGAACCACCTCCGCGTCGGGAACAAAAAAAACTTTCCACCCGTTTTTTTTGGCCCGAAGGCAGAGATCCGTCTCCTCGTAGTAGATAAAAAACCGCTCGTCAAACAGACCGGTCTGGGTGAGCATGTGACGGCGGTATATGGTAAAGGTCCCCGGTACCCAGTCCACTTCCTGGACACTGTTATGATCGAAATACTTAAAATCCCCCCGGCCGAAAATTCTGGAAGACGCGTGTTTGTCGCTCAGACCACTCAAAGTGAAAAACTTGTACAAACTGTTAGGAAATCTTCTCGCGGAGGGATCCAGGTCGCCATCCAGATTCACCAGGCGGCCACCGCAAAGGCCGCATTCCGGATGGTTTTCCATGAACATCACCCCGTTTTCCATGGCCCCCGGCTTTACATAGGCATCGGGATTCAAAAGGACAATGTATTGTCCGGTGGCAAGTTCGTAGGCCTGGTTATTGGCTGCAGCAAAACCCAGGTTGGTCTTATTTTCAATCAGGTGCACCTGGCGGAACGACTCCCTGACCATAGCCGCGGAATCATCCTTTGAATCATTGTCCACCACAAAGACTTCCAGTTCTCCTGAACCTGGATAGCGAAAAAGAGATTCCAGGCACTCCCTGAGCATGGCACTGGTATTGAAACTCACAATAATAACTGAAATTTTCATGGCCCTGTTCCCCGCTTTTCATGTCGCGTTTCACCACTTGTGCGGGCATGAACGAAATCCGGCTCCGCTTTATTTCGGCGGCTTGAATACTTCGTAAACGATTGCACCGCTGATAAAAGTTCTCAGAAGCGGATCGATCTGCCTCAGGTAATAGTTGAATGAAGCAATGCCCTTTCTCGGCAGATAAATAATATCATTGTCCTTGAGCACATAATTCTGGGAAAAGTCGCCTTTGGCCAGGATAGTGTCCAGGTTTACGGTCTTTACCCCCTCCTGATCCTGCACCTTCCGGATCAACCGGATTTCTTCGATACTGGCATTTTCAGTGGGACCTCCCGCCAAATTTATGGCATCCAAAATAGTCAGTTCCGTGGTCTGAATGGCCACAGACCCGGGCCTTTCAATCTCGCCCATAACAAATACGGCGGCATCCATGGAATCAGGAATATACACCATGTCATTATTGGCAAGACGAACATTCAACCCCATGTCCGCTTTTTGAAGGAGTTGCAGCAGATCCACCCAGATGATCTGATCCCTGCCGCGCACAATATAGCATTTTGACAGAAAGACGCTTTTATCCTGGGTGGGAAGGCCGCCAGCCATGGAAAGGGCTTCAAGAAGGGTTACGGTACCGTCAAAATGGATGATTCCCGGATTATCCACCCGGCCCAACACAAACACCTTGTTGTTTTTGTACTCCTCGATACCCACGGTCACCAGCGGGTCTTCATAATATTTGAGGTAGAGTTTCTTGATGGCTTTCGCGGCTTCGTCCCTGCTCAACCCCCCAATTTTATACACGCCGACCATGGGCAGCGTAATCAGCCCGTGGGGGCCCACCACATGCTCGCCTGCCAGATCAGGGCGCTTCCACACACCGATCTTCAGCACATCTCCAGGTCCGATAAGGTATTCTTTTTCCAGGCCGGCCTCATAAATACGCAGGATTTCAGGGGTTGCATAGGGGATCTTCGACTCAAACTCAACGGTTTTAAACGGTTTGTCATCCTTGATCTCCACGGGTGCGGAAGCACAGCCCCACAGACCTGACAAGAAAAGGCTCAGCAGGAAAGAAACCAGAACAGTGGGCAGTGGGTAGTGGACAGAGGAAAGTTTTGATGACCGGCGACTGCTGGCCAAACATGGCCCAATAACCAGTACCCACCGCCCTTTTATCAGTTTATTTTGCCTTTTCACCATCTCAATTTCCCATTTCTCGTAATGTTGCGGGTCCAATGTCGATCAGATCACATATGATCTCCATGTAAAATTGGCTACAATGAATCCGCATCCCTTGTAATCAGCTTATTTTTCATGTGAGACCCTCACTCGCCTCTTTTATCAAGCGATCCCTGAACCGGTGTACAAATTCCCCCAGGTCATCTTGCCAGTCTTCCATCAGATTCAGACCCGCTTCCTTGAGACGCTGATTTTCCAGGATTGAGTTCTTGGGTCTTGCAGCCGGTGTGGGATATTCCTCCGTCGTACAGGGAACAAAGGCGTGAGGCACACCCATCTTATCCAGGAAACCGGTGGCCAGTTCATACCAGGAACAATACCCTTCAGATGTTGAATGGTAGGTCCCCTGCCCCCCCGATTCTATCATTTTGGCAATCTGTTGGGCAAGCCGATAACTCCAGGTGGGTGATCCGAACTGGTCGCCTACCACCCTTATCTCTCTTTCGGGGTCGTTCATGGCCAAACGCATCATGGTCTTGAGAAAATTCTGCCCACGGATCCCGTACATCCATGCCGTGCGGAAAATCATATGGTTATCCGTTTCCCTTCTCACAGCCTCCTCTGCTTCCAGTTTCGTTACCCCGTAATAGGAGATCGGGTTTGTCCCATCATTCTCCGTATAGGGTTCGGGCACTTTTTTGTTGCCGTCAA
>JABGPV010000461.1 GCA_018644785.1 Deltaproteobacteria bacterium
CTTTAACGTTACCTTTTCCACCGCTGTCACCTCGGAGGAAATTTCCTTAACACCTGAAACCATCTCTCTGAAGGTACCAACCATGCTCCCAATAATGCCACGTCCTTTTCCCACATCTTCTTCGCTTTTCCTGAGCGTTTGAATCACCACTTTGTTGTCTTGAAATATATCATCTACGATCTGTCTGATCTCGTGGGAGGACTGTTTGGAGTTTTCCGCCATGCTCCGTATCTCGTTGGCCACCAATGCAAACCCTTTCCCCATTTCACCGGCCCGGGTGGCCTCAATGGAGGCGTTCAGGGAAAGCAGTTCTGTTTTCTGGGCGACTTCGTCCATGACATGCATGACCATCCGGATCTTCTCCACATTATTGCTCAACCGATAAATGGGTTTGGTGTTTTCCACGATCTGCCTGAGCACATTGTCAAGATACCCTAACGTTTGTCGGGCTTTGGTTTCGCCGGTTCCCGTCTTAACCAATGCATTATTGATTTTCGAAACCGTCTGGGCCGACTGCCGGCCCGCCGCATCCATCTGATCAAGGCAGTTGTTAATGATCAGGGACGTCTTCTGAACAATCATGGTCTGTTGCTCCGACCCCTCGGCAATGGCCATGGCCGATTCATCAATTTCCTCACTGCTGGCCAGGACCTTTTCCGAAAGGTTGCTGAGGGTCTTGTTGGTTTCCTCCATTTTCGCAGCCACATTCTTAATATCCAAAATCATCTCTCTGAGATCCTTCACCATGGAAGCGAATACTTCTTCCAGATCCCGAATTTCATCTTGACTCAACAACGGGATATCCTTTGAAAGATCCCCGTGGCTGATCTCCCTTGCCACAGCGCTCAGGCTGTTCAACCGGCGAACGATGGACCTTGAAAAATAGCCCCCGAAAACAGCACCGGCTGCCAGGGCCAGTGCAACGGAAATGGCCTGTGCCGTATAATAATCATCGGTCAGTCGGTTAATGACGGCGATAACCATCATCAGCAGCAGGAGCAAAACAAGAAAGCTGAGAATAAGTTTATTTCTGATGCTTGTTCGACTCATTAGATTATATCCTCCATTGTCAAGACCCATCCATCCAGGTCGTCGCCTATTCTGAGGATTGACGCCACCAGTTTTAACTCCTGAGAGCCACACTTCAGGTGAAGCCTGCGTCGCTTTAAATTGAGGTTTTTAGCCACCTCCTTTAAAACCTCCACCAGCCGACCCCGACCTTCCTGAGGGAAAACTGCGGTAACCCTGAGATTCAATACATCTTCAAAGGGCTTGTTGAGGAGTTCAAGGGCCATGGTATTGGCGCTCATCACCCGCGCATCCCGATCCACCACCAGAACACCGATGCCGATACTGTCAAAAACCGCCTTTTGAAACTTCATTTCCGCAACCAGTTCAGTTGTGGCCTGACGGGGATACAGCTTTTCAGGTTCAACAAGTTCTCCACGCCCTGATTCGATAGTGCCATAATCCTCAAGGTTGTCCAGAAGACCGCCAATGTATTCTGTCATTTTCTCCAGGGGCCCTTTTACGACACAGTAATTCGCACCGATATTTTTGATATCATCCATCTGTTCAATAAGGGTGTCTGAAACCGCAATAATTGCCAGTTGACCCGCTGGAAATTTTCTACGCGCAAATTTGATCAGCTGCAATCCATCTATTTTGGGCATGATAAGATCGGCGAAAAGGATGTCAAAAGCCGCTTCTTCCAGTTTTGAGACCCCTTCTTTTCCATCGTAGGCCTTAATGACTTCATAACCCTTGTTTTCAAGAAGTTCTGTAAGAAATTCCACAAAGAAAAAGTCGTTATCCACAACCAGGGCCTTCATTGCCATGGCCAACACCTCCCGATGCGCCAATCATCAATTAATACAAACTCTTCTTACCTCACCCATATCCGTTAATCCTGAAAAGGCTTTCACGATGCCGTCCTGTTTGAGCGTTGCCATCCCCTGGCTGGCGCTGATTTCGAAAATTTCTTCTGAAGTCGCCTTCTTTTTGATCAGTGCCTTTATCTCCGGTGTGCCCTCCAGCAGTTCGTGTATGCCCATACGCCCTTTATACCCGGTTCCGGAACAGGCCTCGCACTTCCAGGGACGGTACAGGGTCAAATCAGGCGTATATTCAATGTGGGTTTTCCCGAAAGCAGAGCTGCCGTATTCAGATATAATCTCCTCAAATTCCTCCCGGGACGGATGGAATTTTTTCTTACATTTCGGACAGAGTCTCCGAAGCAGCCGCTGGGCCAGAACGCCCAGCAGGGAGTCGGAAAAATTCAGGGGATTCAACCCCATATCCAGCAGCCGGGTGACAGTCTCGGGGGCGCTGTTGGTATGCAGCGTGGAAAGCACCAGGTGACCGGTCAGGGATGCTTCAATTCCGATGGACGCCGTTTCAAAATCGCGCATCTCTCCGATCATGATCACATCCGGGTCAGCCCTTAAAAAGGATCGCATAATTCTCGCAAAATCGAGGCCGATTTTGGGTTTTGCCTCCACCTGCCTGAGCCCTACCTGAGTGATCTCCACCGGGTCCTCAGCCGTCCAGATTTTAACACCGGGCTTGTTGACGCGGCCCAGGGCGGAATGCAGCGTTGTTGTTTTACCGGAACCCGTTGGCCCCACCACCAGGATCATACCGTAGGGCTGGTCGAGAATGTGCTTCATGACTTCCATATTCCGCTCGTTCAATCCCATGTCGGAGAAAGCCATGGCGCCGGCACTGGCCAACACCCTTAGAACCGCATCTTCACGACCACCGGCTGTGGGAATGGTGGCCAGGCGAAGCTCAAAGGGCTTTATGCCTTTGCGCCTGAATTTAATTTTTCCGTCCTGGGGCAGCCGCCTTTCGGCGATGTCAATGTCCGCCATGATTTTCAACCGGGAAAGGATCCCTCGGGCCATATGCTCGGGGACCTGGGCGTATTCCTGGCAGACGCCGTCCAATCGAAAACGAATGCCGGTTTTCCGGGTCTCAGGCGACGG
>JABGPV010000462.1 GCA_018644785.1 Deltaproteobacteria bacterium
TCATAAAAGCTCATTTTTAACCGGCACTGTTTCTCAAATTTTCAGTTTGGGCGGGTTCATGAACACAAATGCTGTTTCCCATGCAGTTGTTCTGGAATTCCTCGGCAACAAATTTCCCTTCAGCGAACTGGATCAGCGCGAATTGATGAAATTCGCCCGGAAAGCCACCATTGATTTTTTCCCAAAAGGGACCCTTATTCTCAGGCAGGGTAAGAGTGACGTCAAACACTTTTATTTGATTCAGAAGGGTGGTGTCAGGACTTACCGTCTGGATGGTCTTGAAAATATCACCTTGAAGGATTTCCGGGGTGAAGGCGAACATTTTGGCGCCCTTCCCATTATTCAGAATACCACGGCAACTCTAAATGTTGAGACCTTGGATGATACCTTCTGTTTCCTCTTTGACAGACAGGATTTCCTGAATCTGATTGAAACCAACCAGAAAGTGAAGCGGCATTACTTGAGCACCATGTCGGAGAAGATGGCCAAGCCTGTTTATTCCGAGCTTCGGCAGCAGAAAATCTCACCGCGCGCTGAAGGCGCCCTTTTTCTTTTTAATGCCAGGGCCGGTGAGATCTCCAAAGGAACCCTTTTTACCGCGTCGTTAGACACCTCAGTCCAGCAGATATCCCAATTGATGTCTGAGAAACGGATCGGTTCGATCCTGTTGACGGACGTGCGGGACGAAATTGTCGGCATTGTTACCGACAAGGATATTCGAGGCAAGGTTGTGGCCCGGGGGCTCGATTATCACACAAAGGCATCGGAAATCATGGCGGCGCCGGTTCAGACCATTTCCGGTCATGCCATCTGTTTTGACGCGTTGCTTGCCATGATAAAAAATCGAATTCACCATCTTGCCATTGAAGAAGATGGAAAGATATCAAAGATGCTCACAACCCACGACATCATGGTGGCTCAGGGCAGTTCCCCCTACTTTATTTTCAGAGAAATCCAGGCGCAGCGACGGATCAGCGGATTATACGAACTGAGCCGGAAAATCCCCATGGTTGTACGTCCGCTTATTGAAGAGGGGGCAAAAGCCTGTAACGTAAGTCGGATGATCTCGGTATTAAACGATCATGTGCTGGAACGGTTGCTCATGCTTCTTCAGGAGGAACTCGGGAAGGCGCCCCTGCCGTTTTCCTGGTTGTTAATAGGCCGTGAGGGACGACATGAGCAGGTTTTTAAAATCAGCCTGACCAACGCCCTCGTGTACGACGACAGCCCCGATGAAAGCACAGGCAGAGAAGCCAAAGAATATTTCAGAACCCTGTCTCAACATGCCATCAGGCATCTGGCTGCGTGCGGGTATCGACCGGGCCCGGGCGATATTACCGCCGCGAACGCCAAATGGCGACAGCCTCGATCCCGTTGGAATGGATATTTTCGGGATTGGTGTGGATTTCCAGACCGGGAAAGAAATTTTGACCCTGTTATTTTTTTCGACATCAGGTCCGGGGCTGGAAATGCTTCGCTTGCGGAAAAGCTGAAAGAGCAACTCCATATCTTGACCCGGGGAGATGAGCCGTTTCTGCGCTATCTGGCTCAAAATTTCATCTCATTGGAACCGCCTCTCTCCTTTTACGAAAATTCAGTGGTCGAAAAGGATGGCCAGTATGGAGAGACCCTGAATTTAGATGGAAAAGGCGCGGTTTTTTTTGTTGATTTTGCACGAGCCATGTCCTTGAAATACGGAATCTGTAAAACCGGTACACTGGAAAGGCTACAATTCTTGCAGGAGAAGCAGCATATCCCCGTGGACCTGGGATCTGAACTTATTGAGGCTTATGAGTTGTTGATGCACATACGGCTGGTTCATCAACTCCACCTCATAGAAGATGGGCAGGAGCCCAATGATGAGGTCAGTCCCGGCGACCTCTCTGATCTGGAAAAACAATCACTGAAAGAGGTCTTCGAGGTTATCAGACGTTTGCAGGATTTCGCGCGACTTGAGTTTGGAATTCCAAACAAGGGATGATGCATTGTACACAAGTTCCTCTGAATCTGAATGCCTTGCCTGTCGATTAACGATTCATGCTGATTACAAAATTTATAAGGCGCCTTTTCTCATCTAAACAGCCAACGCATCCCGCAATCGTTGCGAACAACCTGATCAGCGTTGCCTCCGACAGGGGGTTACTGGTCCGGGATTGTGAATTTGTGGTGTTTGACACCGAGCTGACCGGCCTGAACCAGCGAAAGGATGAAATTATTGCCATTGGCGGCGTGCGCATAAAAAATCTACGGATTTGTTGCGAGGACACATTTTATGCACTGATCAAACCGCGGGGAAAACTTCATACCCCCAGCACCCTCATTCACCGGATTACACCTGGTGAACTACTGGGGGCTGAACCCACAGATGATGTTCTGCCCCGTTTCATAGACTTTTGTGGGGGCGCTTTTCTGGTGGGGCACCACGTCTCTATGGACCTGCGCTTCGTCAATCGTGCATGTGAAAATTATCTGGGCGGCGTTATCCGGAGTTCAAGCCTGGATACCATGCGGCTAGCCATGGCTTACAAGGCGTCAATGAATGGCCCCTATTTCGATCACCGCGAGAAGCAGGATTCCTACAGTCTTTCATCCTTAAGTGAAGAATTTCATCTGCCGAAATTTGAGGAACACAATGCGCTCCAAGATGCACTGCAGACCGCTTACCTCTTCATATACCTGATTCACAAAATGAGATATGGCGATACCGGAACCGTAAGTGATTACTTGAAGATCGGGGGAAAATAGAGCAACAGAAAACCGTTGGAAGCGGTTAAGGAATTTTAGAATTCCCGGTCTTGCCCAGTGCGATTTTGTTGATCAGATTAGCCTGGTAACCGGCCCCGAAGCCGTTGTCAATGTTGACCACGCTCACGCCCGAGGCACAACTGTTGAGCATGCTGAGCAGCGCCGCGATACCGCCAAAGCTCGCACCGTATCCAATGCTTGTGGGGACACCGATGACCGGGCAGGAGACCAGT
>JABGPV010000463.1 GCA_018644785.1 Deltaproteobacteria bacterium
CTCTTGAAGAGAGGTATTTTATTCGTTTTTCGAGCCCCCTCGAATCAGTGGGCGTGTTCCATAGCACCAACAAAATACATGGTGGCGAGAAGCATGAAAACCAGTGCCTGAATAAAGCACACCAGGATGCCCAGAAACATGATGGGCAGCGGCGCAAGATAAAGTCCACCCAGACCAAACAGGATGGCCAGAACCATCTCTTTACCGAAGATATTTCCAAAAAGTCGAACACTCAGGCTCATGATGCGCGCCACATGACCAATCAACTCAATGGGAAGCATCAAGGGGATGAGCCACCAGACCGGACCACAGAAATGCTTGATATACTTGACGCCGTGGAATTTGATGCCGATGACATGGGTGTAAATGAAGGTACATAGTGCCAGGGCCAACGTGGTATTCAGATTGGCCGTGGGAGAGAACATGCCGGGAATCAAGCCGATCATGTTGGAAACGAGGACAAAAAGGAATACGGTGGCGATGAAGGGAAAAAAGAACCTTCCCTCGGGTCCTGTGATTTCCACCATGAAGTTCTCAAGACCGCTGATCAGCACCTCGAAAAAATTCTGCCCCCCTTCAGGAACGATTTTAACTTTTTTGGCCAGGAAAAGGGCGCTCAGAATCAGGATGAGCATGGTGAGCCACGTATAGGTGACATGGGAATAATGAAGGGCAAAATCATGAAAGCCCATGGCGGACAGAATTGCGTCAATGAAAAAAATAGGATGCTCCATAAATTATACCGCCTCCCGCGAAGATGTTCTAAAAGCAGCCCGAATCCCGAAATTCAGGATACTGAGCACAACGATTGAAAGACCGACAGCCAGACCCAGAGGATTTACCCAGCCGTTGGTGATAAGGATATAGATGATCAGGCCCATAATGGCAAGCCTAAAATAAAATTTTGCAATCAGCGCCATCTTTTTGCCTTTCATGGTGCTCTGATCCGAAAAAGCGCTACGCATGGTGTGGTGCAAAAGACTGAAATTGGCAATGATAATCAGTCCACCCAGGATCACCCCGAGGGTGAATTGAACTTCCATGAAAACACCGCTCATTGCGCTCAATATGAACAGAATGATCCAGTTGAATATCTTGATATCTTGCAGGTTTTTTCCGACCATCACATATCTTTTGCTTTATTGTAAAGGATATAGAGATTCCTGAACGCAGCGACAATGCCGAACCCCAGGAAAATAAAAAAAAGCCATGGCTTTGTGCCGAAATATTTGTCCAGGTAGAAACCGGCCAACGCGCCCAAGGCGATGGAAAAGGCCATGGCCATACCGACGCTGCTGATAAAACCAAGATCCTTAATCTGCTTTTTCAGATCTTCATCCATGGTGTTGGAGCGTTCGTCCCCTACGTACGGGATGTTGATTCCAATTTTCGGCCCGTGGGCTTCCTATCATAGAATTTCGAGAAAAGTCAACAGAATTTTGATTCAAATGCGCCCTTCAACTGTCCACATGCCGCCAGGATATCACGGCCTTTGCTTTTTCGAATGATGGCGGTGAAGTGTCTGTCCGTCAGTATTTTCTGAAAATGAAAGATTCTGTCCATGGAAGGCGGCATCATGGGTGATTCCGGATCCGTATTCAGTGGGATCAGGTTTATTTTTGCCCTGAGTCCGGAAAGCAGTCGGCACAAATTATGTGCATCCCGATCCCGGTCATTGGTATCTTTTATGAGGATGTACTCGAAGGTAATCATCCGCCGGTTGGGCAGGGGAAATGACTTGCAGGCCCGGATCAATGGGTCCAGGGGATATTTACGGTTGATAGGCATGAGGCGGCTGCGCGTTTCATCATCCGCCCCGTTCAGCGAAACCGCCAGGTTAACCGTAATGTCGCGCCCCAGTCGATACATTTCAGGGACCAGGCCGCAGGTGGAAAGGGTGACCTTGCGGTGGGAAAAATTCATGCCGTCCGGTTCAATGAGATTTCGAAGTGCTTTGATCACCGCATCATAGTTGGCCAGTGGTTCTCCCATGCCCATCAGCACGATGTTCTTTAAACGGTCCGGATATTCCAGGGATCTTTTTGCCAGAATAACCTGTTCAATGATTTCGCCGGGCGTTAGATTTCTCCTAAATCCCTGTTTTCCCGTTGCACAGAAAGAACAATTCATGGCGCAACCGACCTGTGAGGAGATACACAGGGTCAGATGGTCCCTTTCCGGAATGAGCACGGTTTCGATGATATGCCCGTCATGTAATTGGTGAAGATATTTTCGGGTACCGTCTTCGGATTCGACGGCTTTGAGCTCACGTAAGGGGGCAATATGGGCCTTTTCTTTGAGCAGGGTGCGCAGCGTCTTGGGCAGGTTGCCCATTTCATCAAAGGATTCAACGAATCGTGTCAGGATCCAGTGCCGGATCTGACGGCCCCGGTAGGCGCCCAACCCCTGGTCAACGGCCCACCCTTCCATTTCAGCCGCGCTCAATCCCTTGAGATCGGTCCGGGTCATGGCTGGGGCTACTCCGGTTTTGAGATGTCGGTTTTGCACGTTCTGAGCTGCGCCAGTTCCCACACGTAGTCGTATAGGTGAAGGCCTTTGCTGGATGCAATGATTTCACCGTCTTCAACACCGATAGCGGATGCCATATACTCTTTTAAAAGCTGGATGGCGCCCAGGTTGGCCGGCAGGCCGTTCCACAGATCCCAGGACCTGAAATAGATGATGAAATGGAGTTTCTCGTTTTTGATTCGGGTGTCAATACCCCTCAAGCAAGGCGGATCTCCCAGGTAAATTGCCTGAGGGTTTCCCACGGTCATGAAGGCTTGATTGGTTCCAAAACCATCCTCCCCGTACATGCGGATGACTTCAGCAATCTGGGGTTCCAGGTATTGGCCGTAGGTATAATCCTCACCCGGTTGTTTGGCGGATGTCATGAGGTAGGGCAGATATTCTTCGATATAGCCATCGGCCACGGGGTTGGGGATACCCAGGG
>JABGPV010000464.1 GCA_018644785.1 Deltaproteobacteria bacterium
CAGCACCTGAAGATCTTTTCCTTCCTTCAGAATTTCAACTTCCCCCATGGGAAGCCGCTGGTATTCATCATCCAGCGGTACGCCAAAACCACTGCCCCGTGGATACCGGATGGCCACGGGTCCATCATGTTTAAGCGCCGTAAAAAACATATGCCGCAACTCGTTTTCGTCTTTCGGCGCCATAATGGTCATGTTGGGCAGGCTTCGCAGATAGCTCACATCAAACTGCCCATGATGGGTCGGTCCGTCTTCACCCACGACGCCGCCCCGATCCAGCGCAAAAACCACCGGCAGATTAGGGAGGCACACATCATGGATGATCTGGTCAAAAGCCCTCTGAAGAAACGTGGAGTAAATGGCCACCACAGGATGGAACCCTTCCGTTGCAAGGCCTGCGGCAAATGTCACGGCATGCTGTTCCGCGATTCCCACATCCAGAAACCTTTTTGGAAATTCTTTTGAAAACGCTGTCAAACCGGTCCCCTCGGGCATGGCCGCGGTAATGGCAAACAACCGATCATTTTTGGAAGCCAGATCCATCATGGTGTTGCCGAAAACACTGGTGTAAGAGGGAACGGATTTTGTGGGTTTCTTTATGGGAGGGGCACCGGTTTGAACATCAAAGGATCCCACCCCGTGAAAATAGGCCGGGTCTTTTTCGGCAAATTCATACCCTTTTCCCTTTACGGTGAGCACGTGAATCAAAATGGGTCCTTCCAGATTGGCCGTATTGCCGAATGCCTCAATCAAGCGGTCAAGACGATGGCCTTGAATGGGGCCTATGTATTTGAACTTAAAGGCCTCGAACATCATCCCCGGTGTGAAAAAGGCGAGAAAAGAATCCTCGCTCTTGCGGGCAAAATTAAGAATATTTTCCCCCACCCCGGGCAGGGATTTTATGAAATTCTCGAGATCCTTTTTGAAATTTACAAATCGCTTGCCGGTCATCTTGCGACCCAAAAAAGATGAGAATGCCCCCACGTTGGGTGCGATGGACATGGCATTGTCGTTGAGCACAACAATCAGGTCTTTTCCCGTATGGCCGGCCTGGTTAAGCCCTTCAAAGGCCATTCCTCCGGTCATGGAGCCATCGCCGATTACGGAAATGACTTTCCGTTTCTCTCCTTTGAGGCATTTTGCCGTGGAAATTCCCAGGCCCGCGGAAATAGAGGTGCTGCTATGCCCGGTGTCAAAGGCGTCGTAAGGGCTTTCCGCCCGCTTTGGAAACCCACTGATGCCGCCGTAAGTTCTCAAGGTATGGAATTGATTTCGCCGCCCGGTGAGCAATTTATGGGTATAGGCCTGGTGTCCCACATCCCAGATAATTTTATCTTTAGGAGCGTCAAAAACATAGTGTAGTGCAATGGCCAGCTCTACCGTTCCAAGACTCGGCGCCAGATGCCCGCCTGTTTTTGACGTTGTCTCGATAATTTTCCAACGGATTTCCTCAGCCAAGTCCTGTAGTTGATCCAAGGAAAGATCTTTTATATCCGCGGGGCTATCAATCCTGCTTAAAAAATTCGATTTTTCAGGTCCACTTTCGGTCATTTTTTTCTCTCAATGATATAATAAGCAATTTGTCGAAGGGGCTCTGCTCTTTCACCAAACACTTTCAGATCCTGGACAGCTTCTTGAACCAGTGCGCTTTGGATTTTCTTGGATTCACCCAAGCCCAGGACCGACGGGTAGGTGGTTTTTCCCTTTTCTTCATCTGCCCCCGCCATTTTTCCCATGGTTTCGCTGTCCCCTTCAACATCTAAAATGTCATCGGAGATCTGAAATGCCAAACCAATTTTTTTGCCATAGGATAAAACAGATCGGACTTGAGATTCCGGAGCACCTGTAACAATGGCGCCGGAAACCACGGAAGCCTCAATCAAAGCGCCTGTTTTATGGGCATGAAGAAATTTCACCGTTTCAAAATCTGCTTTTTTCCCCTCCCACTGCATATCCACCACCTGTCCGCCGACCATTCCACCACACCCGGCAGCACCGGAAATCATCCGGATCGCCTCAAGCAGCCGGTCGGGTGCGATTTCTCCTGTAGCAAAGGGTGAGGTCATGAGACTGAAGGCTTCTGTCAGGAGACCGTCCCCTGCCAGAAGGGCGATCACATCCCCAAATACTCTGTGATTGGTTGGTTTTCCGCGCCTGAAATCATCATCATCCATCAAAGGCAGGTCATCATGGATCAGTGAATAGGTATGGATCAATTCCAACGCACAGGCCACGGGAAGTACATGTTGACCTTCTCCGCCCACCGCTTCGGCACCAGCCATGCAGAGGATCGGCCGCAGCCTCTTTCCGCCTGCAAAAAGGCTGTATCTCATGGCCTCAATCAAGTCTGCCGCAAGACCATCCACCTTGGGAACATATTCATCAAGAGCGCTGTCCACCTGAGTCCGCTTTTCCAGCAGGTAAGCCTTTAAATTAAAGTTCACGGGTTTCACCATCATTTTCTCTGCCCGGTCTGAAAGGTGTTTCTTTGTATTTTCCACCACTTTCCTGAACAAGTAACGAAACCTTTTTTTCCGCTGTTTCAAGTTCGTTGGAACAATAACCGGCCAATTGCATGCCTTCCTCAAACACTTCCAAAGATTTTCCCAGGGGCATTTCGCCCCCTTCAAGGCTTTGCACGATCTCCTCCAATCGCTTTATTGCCGCTTCAAAGTTCTTCTCCGTCATTTTTCCTCCGAAATTTGGGCCCGATTAAACCCGTACAACACTATAACGATGGGGCAAGGCTGTCAAATCAATTTGTATTTTGATCATTAATAACCGCTTGAAATATATTATCAGAAATGCTAAAGTATCCCTTGGATTATTCTTGATTATCTAATGCTTTTGGTTAACAATCAGCGTCATTGCGGTTCATGGATCGCTCCGATAGACCGGTTGGGTTTTTTGATTTTTCTGTTTTAAACTGCAAATCAGGGGAGGTAAAG
>JABGPV010000465.1 GCA_018644785.1 Deltaproteobacteria bacterium
GGTGATTCTGGTGGGGTCCAATTCAAAGGTCCTCAATTTTACCATGAACGATAAATGTGCCGCCGGCACGGGACGCTTTCTGGAAGTGATGGCCGCAAAACTGGAAATCACCCTGGAAGACCTGGGGAAATTATCCCTCTCCGCAAAGGGGGAAGTGGCCATCAGCAGCGTCTGCACGGTTTTTGCCGAAAGCGAAATCGTCTCCCTGGTGGCCAGAAACCATTCCCTTGCAGAAATCATCAAGGGTCTTCACCGGTCTGTTGTCAACCGGATCATGAGCATGGTACGATCCGTGGGATTGACCGCCCCGTTCACCATGACCGGCGGCGTGGCAAAAAATCAGGGGGTGGTTGCCCTGTTTGCAGAGGCCTTGGGCGAAACACCGGCAGTAGCCCATGAACCCCAATTGGTGGGTGCCCTGGGGGCCGCGCTGATCGCCAGAAGGGAAGCCGGTTAAGGCGCTATTCGAACCCATTGACCGTTAGCGGCGTTAAGGTTAAAAGACGTTTCCAGACCTTCTTCAGGAGGATGAGGTTCCATGAACAAATTCGCCTACCTGACAACAGTCCTTGCCATAAAAAAGCTCTCTCAACTTTCAAAACTGAACATTAATATCCACGGGAAAGAAAACATCCCCGATGGATCGATCGTTTTCGTGGCCAACCATTTTACCCGGATTGAAACCCTGTTTCTGCCGCGCCAACTCAATGAACTGACAGGGATTCCCATCTGGTCCCTTGCCGACTACAGTCTCTTTAAGGGCCCTCTCGCCGCCATATTTGACAAACTGGGCGTCATCTCAACCCGCGATCCCGACCGGGACCATCTCATGGTAAAGACCCTCCTTACGGGGGAAGCCCAATGGGTGGTTTATCCCGAGGGGCGTATGGTAAAAAGCAAAAAGATCCTCGAGAAAGGCCGTTATATGATCTCTTATGCGGGGGGCAAACATCCTCCCCATACGGGGGCGGCAACCCTGGCTCTCAGGACTGAATTCTACAGACAGAGATTTAAGGCATTGAAGGACGCCGCACCGGACGAGGCAAAACGCCTCATGGCCTCCTTTAAATTGGACTCCATTGAGCAGGTCTTGAATAGACGCACCTATATCGTACCCATCAACATCACCTATTATCCCCTGAGGTTTCAGGAAAACATGATCAGCACACTCCTTCAAAAGGCCCTTGACGATCTTTCCGAACGGGGCATTGAAGAGATGATGGCGGAAGGCACCATGCTCCTCTCGGGTGTTGATGTGGACATCCGATTCGGAAAACCGATCGAGATGGGGAAGTTTCTTAAAAGACCGTTTATTTTGAAAGATATTACGTCCACACGCCGGATAGATTTTGACGACCCGATCCCGTCAAGACGGCCCATGCGCAGGATAGCCTTGAAAGTCATGTTCGAATATATGTCGGACATCTACCGCTTAACCACTGTAAATCACGACCACCTGTTTGCCTCCTTGCTCAAAGCGATCCCGAGCAGAAAAATAGATGAAACCGGCTTCAGACGAAAAGCCTTCCTGGCCGCCACCCTGCCGCTTAACGAAACGGGCATTTATCGGCACGAAGATCTTGAAAAGGATCAGGTTCACCTCCTGACGGACGACCGTTTTCACAAGTACGAGACGTTTCTGTCCCTGGCCCTGGATAAGGGTGTCATCAGAAAGGCGGGAGGGGTTCTCATAAAGGATCGCGCAAAATTCGAACACATTTTGGATTTTCACCGGGTACGGGTTGATAATCCGGTTCAGGTCATGGCAAATGAAGTGGAACCCCTGAAAAAGCTTCAGCGAAAAATCCGCTTTATCGCGTGGCAACCCGGCTTTCTGGTAAAGCGCCGCATTGCAAAAACGCTTATGAATAGCGCCGTTCATCGGTTTGATGAGGCGTATGCGGCCTTCCACAAGGATGGAGAATCCAAGGGTAAGGGAGTCGGGATGCCCTATCTCCTGGGGAATCGGTTCAGACGCACAGGCATCCTCCTGGTCCATGGATATATGGCGGCGCCCCCGGAGGTAAAGGAGCTGGCGGAGTACTTGGGTAACCGGGGTTTTCTGGTTTACGCCCCCAGGGTGAGCGGGCACGGAACATCGCCCGACGACCTGGCGACCAAAACCCATATGGACTGGATGGCATCGGTCGATGAAGGGTATGCCATTGTCAGCTGTCTGTGTAAGCGGGTGGTGGTTGGGGGGTTTTCCACCGGGGCGGGTCTGGCGCTCGATCTTGGGTCAAGGGTAAAAGGCCTCGCGGCTCTTTTTGCCGTATCCCCTCCCCTTCAACTCCAAGACTTCTCGGTTCGATTCCTCCCTGCCGTTGGCGTGTGGAACCGATGCATGGATCTCATCAAGAAAGATGGAGCAAAAAAGGAGTTTGTTGAAAACAAACCCGAAAATCCCCACATCAACTACTTTCGAAATCCCGTATGCGGTGTCAGTGAACTGGGCCTGCTCATGGAATCCGTGGAAAAAAAACTGCCCCGGATAAACATCCCCGCCCTTGTGATCCAGGCGGACGGCGACCCCATCGTAAACCCCAAAGGCTCAAGGAAAGTATTTGAGCTCATCGACTCCGGGGACAAGGAATATCTGCTGTTTAACTTTGACCGCCACGGCATCTTGCTGGGGGAGGGTGTGGAGAGGGTCCATCGGGCCATCGGAGACTTTATACAACGCGTAACCACCAAAGGGGTTGTCACACCCAGCCGATGACTCCTCCCCCCTTTTGATGGGATAAAACCCTCTCCGGGTAATTGGTAAACACCCCATCCACTTCGAGCCCTTCCATCCTGACTATATCGTCAGGATCGTTCACGGTGAACACAAAAACCCTCAGCCCGCGGGAATGGGCATCCTCAACAACTCCGCGGTCGACAAACGCCAGGGAAAGGTGGACCGAATAGGCCCCAAGCCCAGCCGCAACAGCCGCAGCATCCC
>JABGPV010000466.1 GCA_018644785.1 Deltaproteobacteria bacterium
ACCACCCGGGCGAACTCCATCCGGTTGTGCAGGATGGGGACCATCCGGATGTTGTGCCACCTGATTTCAGCGGTCTTGTTCAATGCGGTCCACCAGTTCGGCAAAATAATCGGCGGCAGGCGCATCCAGAACCATTGACGCTGCTTCTTTCAGGTATCGGACAACCCTTTCCGACGGATCCGCAGGATGCGGCCCGCTCCCGTTTGAAAGCCTTTTTAAGGCGTATCGCGCCATATTGATCCCGTCCCTTACGGAATACCGCTCATCGGCCCGATGGGCCGCCTGAAGAAATGTCACCACATAATTGAGGACTTCCTCATCTGCAAACGGCAGGTTGCTTTGAAGAATCAATTTTTCCTCATCTTTTTCCGGAAAATCGATATGAATCTGGGGCTGAAGCCGGGAATGGATATACTCCGGCAGTTCAAAAGTGCTGGCGTCGTCGTTCATGGTGGTGCAGAGGCGAAAATCGGGATGGGCTTTGATCTTGATGCCCGCCACGATGGACTCCACATATCGCCGGCTGTCCAGAAGAGGCGCCAGAGACGCCCAGCTTTTTTCACTCATGCGGTTTCCTTCATCGATGATGGCAATACCCCCCTTGATCATGGCCGAAACAACGGGGCTTGCCACATACTTGATTTTCCCTTGTTCGGAAATGACCGGTGTGACAATTAAATCCTCGGGCCGGGTATCCATGGTGGATTGAAAAAGATAGACTGATCGGTTCAAGGATTTTCCCGCATGGTAGGCCAGGGTGGTTTTTCCCACACCCGGTTTGCCCACCAGCCTTGGGCTCAGTGGCAGATCTTCTTTATCGATAACCAACCAGGCCGCCAGTACCTGGGTGACCAGTTCCGTTTGACCGACCCAACGCATGGGGACCCGATCGGGTTCACTGAGGTGTAACGCCACCCCGTCAATCATCACTTGTTCCATAATGGTCTCAGACCTCCTCGTTTCGAATTGTGCATCCTATTATATTTCATTTTTTTTTGCAAAGGGGGTACATCTGTGATAGACATATCTGAATGAAATCAAATCGATGGGATGATCATTATACGGAAAAGGCCAGAGAGGAAAAATGGCTCGCGCGCTCCGTATACAAGCTTCAGGAAATAGATAGAAAATTCAAGCTGATTCACAAAAACGACCGGGTGCTGGATCTGGGGTGTTTTCCGGGCTCATGGTCCCAATACGCCATTACAAAAGTAGGGAAACGGGGGGATGTGGTGGGAATCGACCTACACGCACCCAAAGCGTTCAGCCCTCCCAATTTCAGGTGCATTAAAGGGGATATTGAAACCATTGAGGTGGAATGGCTGGCTACGGAAATTGAGCCCAGAAATGTGGTATTGAGCGATCTGGCGCCGCCCACCACGGGTATTCGGGACACCGACGTGAGCAGATCCATGTTTCTGGCGGAAAAGGCCGCCCAAATTGCCCGGGCGCTTCTCATAAACAAAGGGTATTTTGTATGCAAGATTTTTGAGGGCGAAGAACTTAAAAGCTTCAAATCAAAAATCTCGCCTTCTTTCAAGCAGCTCCGGCTCTTCAGACCGAAAGCCACCCGAAAGCGGAGCCGGGAGGTATATCTTGTGGGAACGGGCTTTATTTCGAATTAACAGTCCATTTGATCATCGTTCATCAATGGGCAATATGGAGGAAAACACTTATGTCCGGTCATTCAAAATGGAGTACCATCAAGCATAAAAAGGGTGCGGCGGATGCCAAGAGAGGGAAAATATTTACCAAACTCATCAAGGAAATCACCGTGGCCGCCCGTATGGGTGGCGGTGATCCCGAGGGGAACCCCAGGCTCCGAACCGCCATCAGCGCCGCAAGAGCGGAGAACATGCCCAAGGATAATATTGAAAGGGGCATCAAGAAAGGGACCGGTGAACTGGAAGGGGTGTCCTACGAGGAGGCCAGCTACGATGGTTACGGGCCGGGCGGCGCAGCGGTACTGGTGGATTGTCTGACCGATAACAAAAACAGGTCGGTGGCCGACATCAAGCATCTTTTTGAACGATACGGCGGCAATCTCGGTGAACCCGGGTGCGTGACCTGGATTTTTGAGCAGCGGGGCCTGGTGGTTTTTGAAAAGGATAAAGTGGATGAAGATCAGCTCATTGATCTGGCCCTTGAAGCGGGCGCCGAGGATGTTATAGAAGAAGGGACGGAATTTGAGGTGGTGACGGCCCCGACCGATTTCGAGACGGTGAAAAAGGCCATTGATGACGCGGGTCTTCCCTACACATTGGCCGAGGTCACAAAAATACCCAAGAACATGGTTAAAATAGAGGGCAAGAAGGCTCAGCAGATGATCAACCTGATGCAGGCTCTGGAAGACCATGATGATGTCAACCATGTGTACGCCAATTTTGACATTGCCGACGACGTAATGGAGGCGATGGGCTGATGCGGGTGCTGGGTGTGGATCCCGGCTCAAGGATCACCGGTTACGGCCTGCTGGAGGAGCAGAACCGTGAGATCTCCTTCATTGAGGCAGGTCTCATCAGGCCGCCTGGAAAAATGCCTTTTTCTCAGAAAATTCACAAAATTTTTCAAGGGCTCGTGGAAATCCTTGACCGCTGCGCGCCGGATGCGGTGGCAGTTGAAGACCTGTTCTATGCCAAAAACGCCAGAAGTTCCCTCAAACTGGGACACGCCCGCGGTGCCGCCCTGATTGCCGCAGGCCAGCATAACATCCCGGTCTTTGAATACACACCACTGGAAATCAAGAAATCGGTGGTGGGATACGGCAGGGCTGACAAAGAGCAGGTTCGATCCATGGTTAATATCATGCTGCGGCTCAAAAAGCAGGTACCCCTGGATGCTTCCGATGCCCTGGCAGCAGCCATCTGCCATGTCAACAGTTCCAGATTGAGAACGCTCACACAAAAATCCTTGGGAAAATGAACACATGATCTCACATT